>JBDHTS010000015.1:0-34165 GCA_039808845.1 Alphaproteobacteria bacterium
CGGGCCCATCGCCAGGACGGAGGTAATCCAGGACAGCGTGTTCTGCACGTTGCGCTGTCCTTGCGCTCGCGCCAGCGGCGCGCGGTAATCGAGCTGCACATACCGCCCGTCGAGCGCGATGTCCGGCACCTCGCCGCGCCGCCGCAACATGGCGAAGGCGCGTTTCACCAGCGGCGTCAGCAGTTCGGATTGCAGCCGGCCATAGGTCGCGCCGAGCAGCATCGCCATCTCGCCGGACCGCTCCAGCACCTCCGTCGCCGTCATGCGCGGGCTGGCGACCGGGGCCAGCCTGTCCGCCATCAGGGCGTGGCGGATGCGGGCGCGCAGATCCTCCAGCACCAGCTGCGAAATATCGAAGCGTCCCGGCATGTCAAGCGCCTTCAACCCTTCCGACCCCACGGCTTTCGGGATGATGCTGCCGGGTTTCAGTTCGATGGTGGCGGGGTTCAGCACGCCGTCGTCATCCGCCTGCCAGATGCCCGTCACGGCGATGGAGGCGTTTTTCAAAATCAGTTCAACAACTTTGTTCGCGGTTTTGATGTCGGGCAGCGCCTTCATCACCGGCGACCGCCCGTAAATCTCGCCCGGCGATTTCAGCCAGCGAAAGGCGATCAGCGGCGTGTCGGCCAGTTGCGCGCGTTTCAGGACGACGGGCGCGCCGTCCTGCAGGATCGCGACGGAAGAAAATCCGCCCATATCGTCCGGCAGAACGCTTTCGAGGACATCGAACGTCCTTTGCGAATCCTTCATCCCGTCACGCAGGACGGAAGCCGGAAGCTCCGCAAACGGATAACGGCTTTTCATCTGAGACAGGGTCAGCTGCGATGACCGGAACGCGCCGTCGAGCAGGCCATGCGCCCCCTCCTCCAGCACGATCCGGCTTAAAGGGATGGATGAAAAACGGAAGGCCGAGAACGCGCCCGGCTCCGCCTCGTCGATGGAGAGCGCCGCCGTGCCGCCGACGATCAGGTCGAGATAGGCCTGATGAATTTCCACAATAAAATTGGACCGGTCGAAATGCGCCTGCAGCGTCCGCCCCGCCTGCTCCAGCGCGGGGGCGAGCGCGGCGGCGTCCGCCGGCGAAAGGTCCGCCCCCGGCTTCAAACCGAACCATTGCGTCCAGGGCGGCGTCAGATTGCCCATCAGGCTGGCGGCCAGCATCTCCACGGCATCGAGCGCGGTCGCGTCGAACAGCCGGTCGCCCTTGCGTGCGCCGGGGCTCGAAAAGCCGCCGAAATCGTTCCGCTGGGGCAGCGCGTATTCATACGCCTCCTGCCACAAGGACTCCCATGCGCTTCGGCGGCCTTGCGCCGTGCGATAGCGGCGGAGGACCGACTCGGCCAGCGCGCGGTCTTCGATAGAATGATCGTTCATCGTTTCACTCCCCCAGCAGTGTCTTGCGGCCGGACGGCGCGGTGGTGTTGCTCAGGACGCCGCGAAAACCGGTCAGCACCGTGCTCAGAACGCCGCGGCTGCGCTCCAGCAGATTGGCCTCGCGCGCGGCCTGCTGCACCGGCGCGCTGGTTGTGGCGGCGGGCGTCGACGGCGCGGGGGTTGGCATAACCGGCGATGGAGCCGGCGCTGTCACGGGCGCAGGAATAGTGGTCGGCACATAGACGGTCTGTGGCGTTGTAGGCGCCTTGGGCCTTGAGGTCAGGCTTCCCATGTCATTCTCCTTATTAATTAAAGCCCTCTCCCCCACGGGGAAAGGGTTGGGTGAGGGGCGGTCAGGCCGGGGATGATTTCAAGATGTTAGCGCCAATGGCACGTCCCCTCACCCTAGCCCTCTCCCCGTGGGGGAGAGGGGATGGTTTGGTGAGACTCCTGTACAACTGCCACGGCGTCAGGACGCGCAGGTCATGAATGCCGAGAATGCGCTTCGCCGTCTCGACGCAGGTAAAGGGCAGGAAAGGCGCGGGCCTCATGCGCAGGCGGCTGACCGGCGCGGCGACGACCCTGTGCCCCCGGCTCCGCAGCCAGCCCGGCAGGTCGAAACCGGCGGGCGTGTTGTGGACCTGCACTTCCATGTGATTGAGCAGCGGATCGACGGAAATCCAGTGCATCCCGTCGTTCAGCAGCACGAAGCAATGGCGGAACCCCGGCTTCAGCCAGCGCAGCCACGGCCAGTCCGCCTGCCCGGTAAAGACGACGAAGGCGCGTAATACTCCCTCTCCCCCACTTTGTGGGGGAGAGGGCTGGGGAGAGGGGGACATGAGGAGAGCGCCAAAGGAGGACGGCCCGCACCCGCTCGAAGCATCCCCCTCTCCCTGACCCTCTCCCCCGCAAGCGGGTGAGAGGGAATTTTCTCTATTAAAATCCTGCGTCATTCTGCGGCCTCCGGAAACGGGATGATGTTGTGAAAGAAGGTCTGGCGGACAATGCCCTTGCGCTCCAGCGCGGCTTCGAGTCTTTGCAGCGCCTCGGTCCACAGGCGGTAGGCGCGGCCCTCCTTGTGCGGCGCGGGTCGGGCGGCATCTGGCGGCGGCCGTAATGGCGCAGCACCAGCAGATGATCCATCTGCAGGCGGCGGTTGCGGTACAGGCGGTCCAGGATTTTCAGGATGTCCGCCGGTTCGCAGGGCCGCGCCACCAGACCAAGCCCCGCGCCGATGCGCGCGCCGTCGTTCCGCGCCTGTTGCGCCTGGATGAACCAGAACCAGGCCTGTTCCACCGATTCGAACGGCTCGGTTTCCCGGTCGCAGACCGGTCTCGGAATATATCTGTCTTTCATCGCCATAATCTTGCCCACACAATTTCGTTCTTGTTTTTGACACAAATGTTCGCTATATGTTCTTATTCATGACGGAACACGGACGCAGTGTCAAGAAAAAAATATGAATTTAATCCTATTTACGATCGTATGGTTTTAGTGGGATTGTAGTCCTATGTTTACGCACGCAGATATCTGGCGGGCCGTCGACCGCCTCGCCGCCCACGCGGGCTACTCGGCTTCAGGGCTGGCCAAGAAAGCCGGGCTGGACCCGACGACGTTCAACAAGAGCAAGCGCACCAGCGCCGACGGCAAGCCGCGCTGGCCGTCCACCGAGAGCATCGCCAAGATCCTGTCCGTCACCGGCGTGGCGATGAGCGACTTCATGGGCATGGTGGAGGACGCGGCGGCCAATCCGCGCCGCGCTACCCGGATCATCCCGATCATCGGCCTGGCCCAGGCGGGCCGCGACGGCTATTTCGACGACGCGGGCTATCCCGCCGGCGAAGGCTGGGACGAGGCCGCCTTCCCGGAATACGACAATACGGTCGACGACTCGCATATCTTCGCCCTGGAAGTCAGCGGCGATTCGATGGCCCCGCTCTACCGAAAGGGCGACATTCTGGTGATTGCCCCCGGCGCGCCGGTCCGTAAAGGCGACCGCGTCGTCGTGCGCACGAAGCGCGGCGAGGTCATGGCAAAGGAAATGAAAAAGCAGACGGCCACGAAAGTCGAACTCCATTCGCTGAACCCCGACCACGAAGGCCGTTCCTTCAAGCCGCAGGAGATTACATGGATGGCACGGATTGTATGGGTGAGTCAGTAACTGCAAAAGTTTTGAACGGCCAAGACGCCAAGATCATCGCGCCGAAGGCGTAAAAAGGATTTTTAACCGCAGAGACGCAGAGAACGCAGAGATATAAAACTCTTTGCGTTCTCTGCGCCTCTGCGGTTCATATTTTTTCTGCGCTGCGCGCGGCTTTGCTTGGCGTCTTGGCGGTTTAAAAATTCTTGCCTCGGCATTCGTGGTCAAGGATTATGTTACAGGATAAAAACCAGCAAAAGCAAAGACCATGACCGACACCGCCCTCGAAGCCGCAAAAATCCTGCTTTCCACCCGCTCCGTTCTGTTCAACGCGCGGGAGCCATTCACGTTTACGTCGGGCCGGAAAAGCCCGGTCTATGTCGATTGCCGCCGCCTGATCTCTTTTCCCGCCGAGCGCAGCCGCCTGATGGATATGGGCGCGGCGATCCTGAAGAAGGAAGCGGGCCGGATCGATTATGTGGCGGGCGGCGAGACGGCGGGCATTCCTTACGCCGCTTTCATCGCCGAACGTCTGAATGCGCCGATGCTCTATGTCCGCAAAAAACCGAAAGGCTTCGGGCGCAATGCCCAGATCGAGGGCTGCATGGACGAGGACGGCAAGCGGGTCGTCCTGGTCGAGGATCTGCAGACCGACGGCGGCTCGAAGAAAGTGTTCATCGACGCTCTGCGCGCGGCGGGCGCAGTGGTGGAACATGCCTTTGTCGTGTTCCACTACGGCATCTTCCCGGCCAGCGAGGCCAATATGAAGGACATGGGCGTAAAGCTCCATGCTCTTTGCACCTGGTGGGACGTCCTGAAAGCCGCGCGTGAGGGCACGGAATACGACGCGGCGACGCTCGACGCCATCGAATCCTTCCTGCGCGACCCTGACGGCTGGGCGGCAAAGGCGGCGTCTTAATTTTTTCCCTCTCCCGTAGGGAGAGGGCAGCGAGACTTGGCGGAGCGCAGCGGAGCCTAGTCGCAGCGGGTGAGGGGCTGCAATGCCGAACATCCAGCAACCATGGCCCCTCACCCTACTCCAGCTAACTCCGCTGCGCTCCGTAAGCTTCCGTAGCCCTCTCCCCTTGGAAGAGGGAAAAGGTAGTGAACGCTTTCTTTTCATGATAAAAACTCTGCCATGAAGATTCATTTCCACCCCGCCGACACCGACGAAGGCCGCGCGGCTTTCCGTGCGCTCTCCGCCGCCTGCGGTCAGGCGGAGCCGGAAGACGCGGACGTCATTGTGGCGCTCGGCGGCGACGGCACATTGCTGGAAGCACTGCACGAATATTACGCGCTGAAAAAACCGTTCTACGGCATGAACAAGGGCTCGGTGGGCTTCCTGCTCAATCCCTACCGCGAAGGCGGGCTGCCCGAACGGCTGGCGAAGGCGGACAAGGTGACGCTGCATCCCCTGCGCATGACGGCGAAAACCGAAAGCGGCGAAACCGTCGAAGCCATCGCGTTCAACGAAGTCTCCCTCCTCCGCCAGCAGCATAACGCCGCCAAGATCGGCATCACGGTGGACGGCGTGGAGCGTCTGGAGGAACTGGTCTGCGACGGCGTGCTGGTGGCGACACCCGCGGGCAGCACGGCCTATAACCTGTCCGCCCATGGCCCTATCCTGCCCCTGAAATCCAATGTCCTGGCCATCACGCCGATCAGCGCCTTCCGCCCCCGCCGCTGGCGCGGCGCCGTACTGCCCAGTCATGTCTCCATCCGCTTCGACATCCGGGAGGGCGCCAAGCGCCCGGTCAGCTCCACCGCCGATTTTACGGAGGTGCGCGACATTCTGTCCGTCGAGGTGCGGCAATCCGCCTCCATCGGCATCACCCTTCTGTTCGACCCCGACCACACGCTTGAGGAACGGATGATCAAGGAACAGTTTTTGCCTTAAAGATAGCTCCCCTCACCCGAACCGTCTCAAGGGACGGTTCGACCTCTCCCAAGGGAGAGGTAAAAGAGTGAGTGCTTTACTTTTTCTTACCTCTCCCTTCGGGAGAGGTCAAAACGCCTTCTTCAGGCGTTTTGGGTGAGGGCTGCTTCAAAGAAGCCATATACCAGAGCAAAACTGACGCCGCCGTCCTGTACGGCGCGAATCGCTTCCCCTCCTTCAACGTCCGCTTTTCATCGGGGCGTTTTTTCAGTCCCAGGTAACAGCGCAACCCTTCCTGGATGCCAAGGTCGCCCGAAGGCCAGATGTCAGGCCGCGCCAGCGAAAACATCAGGTACATATGCGCGCTCCAGCCTCCGAAGCCTTTCAGCGCCGTGATCGAATCATGCACCGCCTCGTCCGTCATGGCGTTCAGGGCATCGGGATCGAACGTCCCGGCGGCGATGGCTTCGGACAGGCCGCGGATATATTTGATCTTCTGCCCGCTCAGGCCGAAACCGCGCAGATCCTCGTCGCTCAGCGCCATGACTTTTTCAGGATGGACGTCACCGACGCCGGACTCGAACCGCGCCCACATGGACCGCGCGGCGGACGTCGACACCTGCTGCCCCACCACGATGCGCACAAGGGAGGGATAGCCGCCCGGCGTATAACTCCATGCCAGGTTTTCAGGCTTAACGCCCAATCCGCCGAACACCCTGTCGTTCCGAAGCAGATGCTCCATGCCGGATCGGATATGGGGGATTTCGTGGAGGTATTGCATCAAAAACAACTCCTCTCCCACAGGGAGAGGTCAGGGTGAGGGGACAAAAAGTCACGCCGCAGGCGTGTCAAAATCCGAAATCCATGGACGGCCTGCGGCCGAAGTTTATTTCCCCTCACCCCAACCCTCTCCCTCCGGGGGAGGGAGGGATCAGGCCACTTCAATCCGGTAATCCTCGATCACCGGGTTCGCCAGCAACTTTTCGCACATCTCGGCGATGCGTTTCTTGTCCGTGCCGTCGGCGACCTCCAACTCTATCATCTTGCCCTGGCGCACCTCGCCGACCTCGCCGAAGCCCATACCCTGCAAAGCATGGCCGATGGCCTTGCCCTGCGGATCGAGTACGCCCTTTTTAAGGGTGATGTGAACAACGGCCTTCATCAGCTTCTATCCTTTTTATCGTCATCATCGCAAAAAAATTGAACCGCCAGGACTATCGCGCCGAAGGCGTAATCACGATTTTAACGCGAAGGCCCGAAGATCCGAAGGAAGAGCGCCGTAAAACTTCGGGTCTTCGGGCCTTCGCGTTCAATCTTTTTATTGCGCTGCGCGCGGCTTTGTCTCAGAGTCTTGGCGGTTCAGCCTTCTCATGCCATTCAAACCTTCCGCGGTTTTCCCGGCTGGATTTTCAGACCCTTCAGCTTGCGCTTTTCCGCCAGTTCGTTTTCGATCTCGCCCAGGCCGCTGATCAGCTGTTCGTTCAGGCTGCCGCCTTCCATGATCCCGCCCTTGGGCACCAGACCCAGGCGTTCGGCAATCTTGGCGTAGCCTTCGACCAGGTCGCCCAGATCCTGCCGGAACCGGTCCTTGTCCAGCTTCTCGCCGGTTGCCGCGTCCCACAGACGGCAATTGTCCGGCGAAATCTCGTCCGCCAGCAGCAGATAGATCTCCCCGTATTCGCCATAGATGCGGCCGAATTCCAGCTTGAAATCGACCAGCTTCAGCCCGATCCCGGCGAACAGGCCGTTGAGATAATCGTTGATGCGGTAGGCCATGTGGACGATCTCGTCCAGCTCGTAAGGGTCCGCCCAGCCGAACGTATAGATATGCTGCTCATTGACCATCGGGTCGCCGAGTTCGTCCTTCTTGTAATAGAATTCCAGGACGGGCTGGGTCAGGATCGTGCCTTCCTTGACGCCCAGTCGCTTGACCAGCGATCCGGCGGCAATGTTGCGGATCACAACCTCCAGCGGGATGATCTCCACCTGCCGCACCAGTTGTTCCCGCATGTTGAGAGAGCGGATGAAATGAGTGGGAATACCGATGGACTCCAGCTTGGTCATCAGATGGGCGGAAATCCGGTTGTTCAGGACCCCCTTCCCCGCGATCACGGCCTTTTTCTGCGCATTGAAGGCGGTCGCGTCGTCCTTGAAATACTGGACCAGCGTGCCAGGGTCCGGGCCTTCGTAAATGGTCTTGGCCTTGCCTTCATAAAGGACGCGTCGTTTCAGCATGGGTGCGAACCTGTTTTTCATGGGTCCCTATATAAGCATGGATTTCCGCAGCGTCCAATGCTATACGAAAACCCGTTCAATGACACGCTTATAAGACGGGAGAACCGCCAATGTCCAGCATGGAAGACCGCCGCGACGCCTTCGAAAAGAAATTCGCGCATGACGAGGAATTGCGTTTCCGGGTCGAAGCCCGCACCTGCAAGCTGTTCGGTCAATGGGCGGCGCAGCAGCTGGGGCTGGCGGGCGAGGAAGCGGAAGCCTATGCGAAACAGGTTATCGGCGCCAATCTTGAAGAGCCCGGTTATGCGGACGTCAAGCGCAAGGTCATGGGGGATTTTGCCGCCCGGAATGTCAGCATTTCGGAACATCTGCTGGATCGTCAGCTTGAGAAATTCACGGAAGAAGCGAAAGCGCAGCTTATTGCGGCAGGCTAGAAGCCGGTTTATTGGAAAAAAGCCCCGCCTTGGCGGGGCTTTTTCATACTTATCCCATTCAACTCGCTAAGCGTTTATTCTATCCAAAAGCGTGAATTTCTCCTTTGGCGGCAAAAGCCGCACGCCAGTCCTTCAGCCTCAGAAAGATCTATATTAGAATGTTTAAATGAATTACCGCTTCCCTTCAAGAGAAAATTTCGAATTTTCCATGAAAACATTCCAAAAATAACAAGATTTATACGAAGAAGTTTAAAAGATTTCGTTTTCCATTGTTTTAAATGAGGCCGTTTTTCTGATAAAAGACCTGTATGAAAGTATCGATCATCGTTTTCCCAGGCACAAACCGCGAACACGACATGGCGCAGGCGTTCGAGCGCCTGACGGGCAAGGCCCCTGCCCTGGTCTGGCATAAGGATACGGAACTGGGGAAACCGGATCTGATCGTGCTGCCAGGCGGGTTTTCCTATGGTGATTACCTCCGTTGCGGCGCCATGGCGGCACATTCCCCTGTCATGAAACAGGCTATTGCCCTGGCCCGGACGGGCACACGCGTCCTTGGCGTCTGCAACGGGTTCCAGATGCTGGTGGAAACGGGCCTCCTGCCCGGCGCCCTGCTGCGGAACAAAACCCTTAAATTTATCTGCAAACAGGCTTACCTGCGCTGCGAGACAGCAGGAAATTTTTTTACGCGCGCGATGAAAACCGGCGATATCATCCGCGTTCCGGTGGCCCACGGCGAAGGCAATTATTTTGCCAGTGAGAGCATCCTGAAAGAACTTGAGGACGAAGACCGCGTCGCCTTCCGCTACTGCGAACCGGACGGACGGATCACGGACGCGGCCAATGCCAACGGCTCCATCCGGAATATCGCGGGAATATACAACAAGGAAAAAACCATTCTTGGCATGATGCCGCACCCCGAGGACGCCACCCAGGACTGGCAGGGCAACAGGACCGGCAGCGCGCTTTTTGAAAGCATCGTTCAGGCTGCGGCCTGATTTCATTGAACCGGCCTGAATAAAAATCCCCTTCCGGACATGCCGGAAGGGGATTTTAAAACACTTAAATATTAAGCGATGTGCTGGTTCGCGATCAGAACGCCAGCCGCCAGAAGCTGGTCAGCCTTCAGGCCGGACAGATCGACGTTCTGGATGGTCGCCGCGCAGTAGAAGTCTTTGCCTGCGCCATCGATGTTGATGTACAGGTGGCTTCCGCCGCCGGCAGCCGGCTGGAACTTCACGAAGTCATTGATCGCGTCGGTCAGCGGATCGAAACCGGACAGCATGTCCGTCACGTTCAGCTTGTCGATCGCGGTAATGGTCGGCTTGTCGCCGCAATGAGCGCCAGGCGTGATCCCGATTTCGAAATCGGTGATGACATCCTTGCTGGCGACTTTGCAGCCAGGTTTCTCACCCATCACAAACATGTCCTGGCCCAGACCGCCCGTCAGCGTGTCCTTGCCGAAGCCCCCGACGAGAATGTCGTTGTCCCAGCCGCCATCGAGCTTGTCATTGCCGTAACCGCCGTACAACTTGTCATTGCCGCTGTCGCCGTACAGGGTATCGTTGCCCTGGTTGCCCCACAGCTTGTCGTTGCCCGATTCGCCATGCAGGGTATCACAACCTTTGCTGCCCATCAGTTTGTCATCGCCGCTGTTACCGGTCAGGGTGTCATTGCCTCTGCCGCCGACCAGCCAGTCGTTGCCGGGGCCGCCCGTAATGGTATCGTTGCCGTTGCCGCCATTGACGCGGTCGTCGCCCGAGTTGCCGGACAGGGTGTCGTTGCCGTTGCCGCCATGAATGACGTCGTTGCCGGGACCGCCGACGATGGTATCGTTGCCGTTGCCGCCGTTAACGGTGTCATCGCCCGAACCGCCGTGCAGTTCGTCGTTACCATTGTTGCCGTCGATGCGGTCGTTGCCGGGGCCGCCGATGACCAGATCGTCGCCCGAACCGCCATGGATCGTGTCATTGTCGGAACCGCCATGCAGTTCGTCGTTGCCGGGGCCGCCGTTGATGATGTCGTTGCCGGGGGTGCCGTGTACGTAATCGTCGCCAGGGCCGGCATTGATCACATCATCCTGGTCTGTGCCGTGCAGGTTGTCGTTGCCGGGGGTGCCATCGATCGGCGCAGCCAAAGCGATGATAACGGATTCTGTTGTGGTGGTCGGTTCCATTGAAAGATCTCCTTAATGATTTCCAAGAATTGTAGCGATTAGCGCCCAACTCCCTGTTGTCCGCGGACCCTTAGCAGGCCTTCTAACGTTTCCATATTTTAATGCCATAAACAGTGTGAGCGTAGCTGTCAAAGGCTTTTTATACGTAACCCTGTAAATTCTTGCATTTGCCAGAATGTATTAATATGTGCCGGGACAGCCTTACAAAACCCTTCGCATCTCCGGTTCTTCGCGCTAAAAAGAAAGCCATGAGCACAGCAAACGCCGCCCAGAGAAACTCTTGTCCCGTTGCCTCCAGAGAACCCGCCGTTACGCCGGATCTCGCCGCCCGTTTCGGCCTGAAGGGCGATGAATACGATCGCGTCCTGAAAATCCTGGGCCGCACGCCCACCTACACCGAACTGGGCATTTTCTCGGTCATGTGGTCGGAGCACTGCTCCTACAAATCTTCGCGCATCCATCTGAAAAAACTGCCCACCGAGGCGCCCTGGGTCATCCAGGGACCCGGAGAGAACGCGGGCGTGATCGATATCGGCGACGGCCAGGCCGCCGTGTTCAAGATGGAATCGCACAACCACCCTTCCTACATCGAGCCCTACCAGGGCGCGGCGACGGGCGTGGGCGGCATCATGCGCGACATTTTCACCATGGGCGCGCGTCCGATCGCCAACATGAACGCCCTGCGCTTCGGCGATCCATCCCACCCGAAAACCCGCCATCTGGTCGCGGGCGTGGTCGCGGGCATCGCGGGCTACGGCAATTGCATGGGCGTGCCGACCGTGGGCGGGGAAACGAATTTCCACGCGGCCTATAACGGCAACATCCTGGTCAACGCCATGACGGTCGGCATCGCCGACCAGGACAGGATCTACTACGCGCGCGGCGCGTCGGCCGGCCAGCCGGTCGTCTATGTCGGCTCGAAAACGGGCCGCGACGGCATCCACGGCGCCACCATGGCCTCCGCCGAATTCGAGGACGACAAGGAAGCCGAACGCCCGACCGTGCAGGTCGGCGATCCCTTCACCGAAAAGCTGCTGCTCGAAGCCTGCCTCGAACTGATGCAAAGCGACGCCATCATCTCCATCCAGGACATGGGTGCTGCGGGCCTCACCTCATCCTCCGTCGAAATCGCCGACAAGGGCGAGATCGGCGTGGAGCTGGACCTCGACAAGGTGCCGATGCGCGAACCGGGCATGATCCCGTACGAGCTGATGCTCTCGGAGTCCCAGGAACGCATGCTGATGATCCTGAAGCCCGGCAAGGAGGACGAGGCGCGCGCCATCTTCGAGAAATGGGATCTCGATTTCGCCGTGATCGGCCGCACGACGGACGACCGCCGCCTGCGCCTGATGATGCACGGAAAATGCTGGTGCGATATTCCGGTGCCGCCGCTCGTCAACGAAGCGCCGCTGTATGACCGTCCGCAGGGCCCCTATCCCCGGCCCGCGCCTCTTCCCGCGCTGCCGATAGAAAAGGATATGCTGGGCTCCCTGAAAAAACTGCTTCAATGCCCCGACCTCGCCAGCAAACGCTGGATCTGGGAGCAATACGACTCTCTCGTCATGGGCCAGACGCGGTTCAGCCAGGGCATCGCCGGCACGCAAAGCGGCTTCGCGGGCGACGCCGCTGTCATTCTTATTCCCCCCTCTCCCCCCCGGGGAGAGGGCCGGGGTGAGGGGGAGTCGCAGACTCCCTCTGTGAGTTCAAAAAATGCTTCACCCCCCCTCACCCTAACCCTCTCCCCGGGGGGGAGAGGGAACGGAAAGGCGCTCGCTCTGACCTGCGACGTCACGCCGCGTTATTGCCAGGCCGACCCGTTCGAGGGCGGCAAGCAGGCGGTCGCGGAAAGCTACCGCAATCTGTGCGCCGTCGGCGCGGCGCCCCTCGCTGTCACCAACAACCTGAACTTCGGCAACCCGGAAAAGCCGGAGATCATGACGCAGTTCGTCCGCTGCCTCGACGGCATGGGCGAGGCCTGCCGCGCGCTCGACTATCCCATCATCTCCGGCAACGTCTCGCTGTACAACGAAACCAGCGGCCGCGCTATCCTGCCGACTCCCGCCATCGGCGGCGTCGGCGTGGTCGCGGACTGGAAACGCGCCTGCCCTCTGTCCTTCGCGGCGGGAGGACAAGCCCTTTTCGTGATCGGGGGCACGAAGGGCCATCTGGGCCAATCCCTGTACCTGCGCGAAATCCACGGGATCGAGGCGGGCGGCGCCCCTCCGGTCGATCTTGCGCTCGAACGGCTTCATGGGGAATTTGTCAGGAATCTGATAAGCGAGGGTCTGGTGACGGCCTGCCACGATGTCAGCGACGGCGGACTGCTGGTCGCTCTGGCGGAAATGGCGATGGCATCGGGCATTGGATGCGCCATCGACCTTCCGGAGACAGGTTCCGGCTTCTGGTTCGGAGAAGACCAGGCGCGCTATGCCGTCACGGTCACGAACGCCGAAGACCTTGCAGCCAAAGCCCGGAAGGCGGGAATACCGGTGACGCTTCTGGGCCGGACAGGCGGCTCCGCGCTGATTCTGAACAAGGATGCCGTGGAAATCGAAACCCTGGTCAGGCTGAACGAAGCCTGGCTGCCCGCCTATATGCAGCCCGCATGACCGTCAGACGGCAATCGCGTTGGGCGGAACGCCGTCCATCTGAACGTAAAGGGGCAGCTCCATATCGCGGGATTCGCCCGCCGCGCCGATCTGCAGAAAGCGGACGGTGCGGGTTTTATGGAGAAGCGCTGAAATCTGGCTGACCCCCGATGTGCCGATATCCTCCCGCCGCCCGTCCTCGAACTGAAGGAACAGCGTGCGGCGCTCCGGCTGGAAGCCCAGGAAAACGGGCCGCCCCCTGAAGGAATGGTCGCAGGCTATGCATATGCGCCCGTCCAGCCCTGCCGCTACTCCGATCATCTGCCCTCCCTGGATCTTTGTCGTTTCAGGTTGAACACTGGATTCTCCTTTTCGCCGTCATCCCCGCGCAGGTGAGGATGACGGTTGAGATGCTTTCAATCTGAAACGAGATGCTCCAGAAAAGTTAATATTTTATTAATTTAATATTAAATAAATAATAAGCATCTTTATCCAGGGGGCGCAATATAAATATGAAAAATATTGTATAAAGTAGCATCAGAAGTTCCTTATGGAGTATAGTGCCTTATCGGAAACCTGAAGCATTAAGGACTTTTTCATGGCGATGAAGCCTGAAGACATCGAGCGCCTGATCCGGCAGGGCATACCGGACGCCGATGTCACGATTTCCGATCTGCGGGGGGACGGCGACCATTATGCCGCCTATGTCGCCTCGCCGGCCTTCGCCGGAAAATCCCGCATCGAACAGCACAAGATGGTTTATCAGGCCCTGCAGGGCAGAATGGGCGGCGACCTGCACGCCCTGGCCCTGCAGACCGCCGTCAAGGAAGGAGCGTAATCCCATGGAAAATTACATCTTCGATCGCATACGGAAAGACATCGGCGGCAACGACGTCGTGCTGTACATGAAAGGCAGCGCGGTCTTCCCGCAATGCGGCTTCTCGGCCGCCGTGGTGCAGATCCTTTCGCAGCTCGGCGTCCGGTTCAAGGACGTGAACGTTCTGGAGGACAACGACATCCGCCAGGGCATCAAGGATTTCGCCGGCTGGCCCACGATCCCGCAGCTTTACGTCAAGGGCGAATTCGTCGGCGGCTGCGACATCGTGCGCGAGATGTACGCTTCGGGCGAGCTTCAGGATCTGCTGCGCAGCAAACAGGTGCTGTTCAACGAAGCCGCCTGACCGGGGATCCAGAGCCGTTAGAGCGTTCTGCAATTCAATTGACGCATTCACCAACCTTTTGTCATCCCCGCGAAAGCGGGGATGACGGTCCGTGAGTGATTCAAGTTGAATGCAGAACGCTCTAACGCTTTTTCCGATCAGGGATTCGTAAAGGCACAGGAATCCCCGTTCGCGTCGCATCCATGCGCGCTAAGCCAGGCGGCTTTGGCTGTATTCCATACATTGATGTCATTTGTGACAGTGACCCCTGTCGCGGGAAGCGCGCCGGGATAAGCGCCGCCGCCCAGCCAGACGAGCGTCACATTTTCATATGTTCCCCTTGGGAAATTCATCTGGGGAATCCCGCCCTCATTGCGGCTTTCCACCAGGAAAACCGTGTTTTTAATATTGACGGTCGGGCCGCCTGCGCCCGTCTTGAACAGCTGACCAGACCCTGTCGTTCTGCCATTACAACTGTTGGGATCTTTATTGCCCTTCATGTCGCCCCTGTAAGGCTGGCATCCCAGGCGGACCAGACTGTCTTCGATGGTAATATTCGCCGTGCATTCATTCGAGGCAGCCGAATGTCCCCGGCGCATCGAAATAAACATATGCGTATCATCGACCAGGACGTCGCTTATCGTTCCGTCATGGCACCTGTCGTTCTCAATAAAATCATCGCGGGTATACCGGGCGTAAACCGTGCATATCTTGAAAGAGCCGACATCGGGAACGCTGATCGCGTCCATCATGTTGTCGATCCAGACATGATCAACCTGCGCAACGCCGCCGCCACCCTTGAACAACACGCCATCCCCGTCATAGCCGTTATTGACGACAGGGTCTTTTTTCATATGGTCCCAGAACGTGGAGCGCGGCGCAGGGCCGATAATGCGCGCGCCTGTAACGCGCGCATTGGCCCCGCCGCGTATCACGACACCCGACCGGGCCACGGGCGTGACATTCAGCGTTTTGCCTCTCAAATCGATGACGCTGTTTGCCGGCACAGCTATATCGACCTGTCCTCCCGGCTCGACAGGAGGCGTCAAAGCGCTCGCCGGCACTTCAGGATCGCAACCTTCGGAAGGAATAAAACCGCCGCCACCGCCGCCACCGCCACCCGGACATGCCGGAAGCGGGGTGATGGGCGGCACGGGCACAGTGCCTTTATATTTCGCAAGATAGGCATCACTGACCTTGCCGTTGTATTCCACGCGCGGCCAGATCTGGTGCTTGCCGCCGCCGGCGCGGTTATAATAGGATTCGTATTCGATATAATCCTTGTTGGCGTTGAAGAAATCGTACATGGCCCCGGCGTAATAGCTGTTATTCGCGCCATCGGCCGCGGACAGCGGCTTGTTGGAGGCCCCCCATTCGTCGATAGCGATGCGCTTGCCGACCGTCCTGGCGAAATCCAGCAGCCCCTTGACGCCTTTGGACTCGCCCGTCGCGGCGTTATAGCCGCCATAGCACATGTTCACCCAGCCCGGACTTGTGGCGCTATCGCAGAATCCGCCCGCGCCGTTGTCATAGGGGTCGATGCTCAAAACATCCACGACGTCGCTGCCGGGGTAATAGTCGCGGATCTTCAGGCGCGTGTTCTTCAGCACGTTCCATACGATCCGCGCGTTCGGCATTTCGGCTTTATAGATTTTCGCGATGCGTCCCCAGGCGGCCTTGTAAGTCGCCGGATCGGCGGTACGGCCGGGGTTCGTGTAGGACCAGGGATATCCCTCATCCGCCTCATGCCCCAGGCGAAGATAGATGACCCCTTCCCCGATCGCCTCGTGGATCTTTTTGGCGATCGCCGTGTGCTCGGCGTCGATGCCGCCGCCCGCCACCATGTCGAACTTCATGAAGTCCGCCAGAGTCACCAGGGGCACGGTCAGCACGGGGCAGATGCCGGCCTGGCTGAACGCCCGCACGGCGCCGGTGGGCCGCAATACCTCGTTCGTCAGATAGGCGGCATAGGAGGTCTGCCACGAGTTCTTGCCGATGAACACGGTCCCGACATCCACCGGCCGCCCGCGCCAGTTCCCGAACCCTTCCGCGTTCCTCAGGGCGATGGCGCCGATCCCCGTCCCCGGCGAAAAACCCGACGCCCAGGGCAGCTCGCTGTTCTTTCCGCACGGCCCCGGCGGCGGCAGCGGCGTCGTACAACAGGCCGGGCACCCCGTGATAAGGTCGATGGGCCCGGTGCAGGGCTCCGGCCCCGGACCTGGTCCAGGGACGATGGGAACCTCGCAGCTGCCTTCCGGCCCGCCGCGGCCGACCTGGTCCCTTGTCAGCTTCTGCGCGGTAGGGGAGCATGTCGTCGAGGTGGGCCCCGACGTCCTGACCTCCGATATATGCCGGATCGGCCCCTGATGGCATTTAATGGTCGTATCGTAAACAGGAACTTCGCAGTTATCCCCTTCCTTGTCACCAATAAGAAGGTTTGTCGCAATATTGTTATCAAGAAAACTCTTGACGGAAGGCGGCCCCTGCGGTGCACCGGGAGAATCGGCCGGCATCCAGTACCGCGCCTGGTAACAGGCGCCGTCAGGATATTTGCGCGTTCCTTTATAGAGGATGATATCAGCTTTCGTGAACCGGTTGTTGGTGATCTGGGTGTTGTATTCCCGGACGGCCAGGCCCGTCGTCATATTTTCAAACCAGTTTCCTGTATAGGTATTCGAATATCCATGCCTGTTCAGAACCCGGCCCGTATTCACAAGGGTGTTATTCCGGAAGACATTATCACTGCATTTGACTTCCATCACATTCTTGCGACCCCAGTTTTCGAACAGGTTATTTTCGATCAGGGTTCTGGCCGAGCCGTATTTGGAGAGGAACGGGTATCCGTTCTGTGCGCCATACATGCACAAAAATATGGCGAAACCGGTGTAAGCGGAGGTCGGGTTGGGCGTATTGGTCGTGAAGTAATTCGAATCGATCCGATTGTTATTATACATCTGTTCCGTGCTGCGCGGACGGTAGAAGGCAATCGTCGTGCCTTCTTCACCGGTCTGGCGCTGAGGAACGATAAAATCGTTATGGTCGACCCGGTTGAACTGGGATCCTTCCTCATAATCCAGCTGGCCTTCCCCAGTGAACAAAGAGCGTGTCACCCGGTTGTAATCGCCATCAACCGTAATCTGGTCCGTGACGGTGAACCCGTTCATGATCAGGCCATTGCCGTTGACGTTTATCTTCCCGAACCGGGGCCCGGTCTGGGTCTGCGCCTCCAGGATAAAAGGATTGTCCGCCGTGCAGTTCTTCGTATACGTGAATGAAGGATAATTGCCGGACGCCAGGGTCAGCGTGCATCCGCAGGGCTGGTCCCTCACGGCATTCAGGAAATTTCCTGGAGTAACGGCAACCTGGCAACTGGTCGTCGGATAGCATTTCGCCGTCTGGGCGCTGGCGGAAACCGGAACAAGCAGGCCGATCAGCAGAACGGCGCAGGCAAGAACGAAACCCGGTTTTTCTTTCATGCCGGCATACCCCGCTATCATCCCTGTCATCACAACCTGCGCCAGGCGGATCATGCGTTCCGCAAACAGTCTGTTATCATTCACCATCGCTTTATTCTTCATTTTCGCTTTCAAATTATCAGCCATCTGCCGCAAAGCCGCCTGTTTTTCCTATGGCGCCGGCGTGCATGAACAAACCTCATCCTCGCCTCGGGGACGGGACGTCGAAGGGCCCCACAGGCTTCTGTACATCTCCGTGGATCGTGGATTGTCGCCGTTATCGAGTCCATGGCCGCGGCTCGCGCCGTTGAAGTAGCTTTCATAGCCCAGTGAACAGGCGTGCGCCCGGAACCATTCGAACATCGCCTGAATGTAGACGGGATTATCCCCGGCTCCATTACGCGATGGCGGAACCACGCCCCATTCATCGAAAGCGATCTTTTTGCCTTTGGAGGTGGCATAAGCCAGCCATGTATTGATCCCCAGAGGCACGGTTGCCGTACCATCGTTGGCCAAGGCATTGAATGCATCCATCGTGGGCGAATTGGGCCATGCGTCATAATAATCGACGCTGATATAATCCACATAAGTATCGCCCGGGTAATAAGAATCGATCGGCAGAGCCAGCTGCGACGACCGCTTCAGGAAGTTCCACGAAACCGTGAACTCGTTGCTGAAATGCGCGCGCAACAGATCGACGATATGGCGGAATCCTGCGATATAGGTTTGCGCGTCCGCCGGCGTCCTGCAGCCCAGAATGCCCCAGGGATAATCCGAATTCAGCTCCCAGCCAATGCGAAACACCGCGTTTGCCGGAACGCCCGCCCTTTTCAGATCTTCCGCCATGGCGATATAATAACTGTCGAACTCGCCATTCGCGATCCGGCGGTAATTGCTGGGGCATTCCTCTGTCTTGAAGGTAGGCCCCATCGGAAAAATCCTTAAGGCCACAATCAAATTCTGACATCCTTCATGCAGCCAGTGATCGACGGTCCCGCCAGACGCATCGGAAAGATCGGCCCAGTTATCGGCCGTTTTGCTGAATGAAAGGCAGATATTCGATTTCGCGGGGTTGTTGGGCCGCAGCGCCTCAAACCCTGGCCGCGGCTCATACGCTCCGCTCAGCCAGCCCAGGGACGAACACACGCTCCCCGGGTTCCCGCCGCCGGTTCCGCCGTCTGCGCAAGGATTATAAAACGGCTCGCACAATTCCGGCACGAAATCGCAAATATCCGGGATGGGGATGATGGGCGGCGCGGTGAAGCAGTTCCATATGGATTTCGGCGGCAGGGAATGCAAGGCCATCTGGAAATCCCTGACCCGGATGGGGTCCTGGGCCGCCCAGGCCGTGCCGTTCAGCATATCGGCGGCTTCATCGTAGTTGCCCGCCATGATCGCGGCCCAGACGCCGGGGAATTTCGTGATCCAGGCCGTGCCCATCTGGTAATTGACGGATGCCAGGGCCGATACGAAGCATCCGTCGCAAATGCCCGCCATTTTGGCCTGAGCCTGCGCGGCGGCATAGGCCGCGGCGGAATCCGCGTCCCACCAGGCCTTGATCTGGAAAGGCGTGACGATCGAGCCGAGCGTCAGGCCGTCCGCCGGCGTCACGATATGGCCGACGCCCGCCATCAGGCGTCCGAGGGCGTCCCGGTAGACGACCAGGTGGTAGCCGTTCCGCGCCTGCTCCCGCTGGCTGAAGATTTCATACGGGCTCACGCCGCGGCAGGCGCCGATCTGCGGCAGGGTCGCCGGCATCGGGCCGGTGGGGAGAAAACCGAAGATGATCGGCCGGGCCGGATTGAAGGAGCCGGGAAGGCCGATCAGTATACCGGGATCCGCCGTGAAAGGAGGGATCCCCCCGCGGGGGCAGACGACATCGCCGTGCTCTCCCAGGAAGCACGTCTGGGCATGCGCTCTGGAAATCGTACCTGATCCCGCTATGAAAGCCGCCACAAAAAGCGCGAGTATCCGATATGCCCGCTTCGAAGCCATCCCGTCCTCTTTATAATATCTGAAATTTTAACATCATTTTCGCCAAATGCAGAAGATTTATCTTTCATCGGCCGGGACAGATGCAGCATAATGGACTAATTGCAATAAAATCAATGGGAAATCCGGATATGAAAATAATCGGGATCATGATCGCCGCGGCGTCGATGGCCTGGGGAATCCAGGCGTCCGCCCAGGATGTGGCTCCGGCCCCGATCGACGGCGTTTACTGCGCCGATAAGGACACGCTCAGGGTTTTTGCCGCGCGGCCCGTCAAGGACGGCCTGCAGTTTGCCGTCTCCCTGTGGTATCCCAACAAGGCCAATTTCGCCCTGATGGGCATCGCCAGGCCTTTTATGGGCGGATGGCTTTACACGGAAAAGGCCGACCCGAAGCTTGAAAACCATTGCGCCCTGGACATGGTCCTGAGCCTGGACGGCTCCGTCATCCTGAAAACCCACAAGGAAGCGGATTGCCGGGTTTACGGCGGTTACGGCGCGACGCTGACCAGCGTAGTCTTCAAACCGGAAACGAAAGAGGGCCCGGTCAGGGACGAGCTGAATAGCATGGAGAATTTCATGAAGCGTTCATGCGCCCATAAAAACTGATTTTCACGACCGCGCGATCTTGCTGTCCCGGTGGATGTTGCAGGACATGACCAGCCCGAACCCCGCCAGCACGGCCAGCATGGATGTGCCGCCATAGGAGATCATGGGCAGCGGCACGCCGACCACGGGCATCAGGCCCGTCACCATCGCGATGTTGATGATGATGTACAGCGAGAAATTGATCATCAGCCCGAAGGTCAGCAGCCTTCCGAAATCCTGGCGGCAGCGGAACGCCACCCAGCCGCAGTACAGCATGATCAGGCCGAGCGTCGTCAGAAGGAACAGCCCGCCGGTCAGTCCCCACTCCTCCGCGAACAGCGTGAAGATGAAGTCGGTCTGCTTTTCCGGCAGGAAATCGAGGTGGCTCTGGCTGCCCTGCAGGAACCCCTTGCCGCCTATCCCTCCCGATCCCAGGGCGATTTTCGATTGCATGATGTGATATCCGGACCCGAGCGGGTCGGATTCGGGATTGAGGAAGGTCATGACGCGCTGCTTCTGGTAATCATGGAAAACGAACATCCATAAAACCGGAATCGCGGCAGCCGCCAGCGCGCCGCCGGCCATGAAGATCCACATGGGAATTCCTGCCACGAAACAAAGCCCGATGCCGCCGAGCGCCGTGACCATGGCCGTGCCCAGGTCAGGCTGCAGGATCACAAGCCCGACAGGCAGCAGGATCATCAGGGCGGGCAGGATCAGAAAGCGGATTTTACGGATGTCTTCTATGTTCAGCGCATGGAAGTACCGCGCCAGCGCCATGATCAGCGCAAGCTTCATGATCTCGGATGGCTGCAGCTGGATGAATCCCAGATCGATCCAGCGCTGGGCGCCCATGCCGATCCGGCCCATCGTTTCGTTGATGATCAGGAGGATAATCCCCGCGCCGTAAGCAGGATAGGCGATGCGGTGCCAGAAGCGGATATCGATCAGCGCGATGATCATCATCCCCGCCACCCCTGCGCCAAACCGCACCATCTGTTTCGACGCCCAGGGGTCGAAACTGCCCCCTGCCGCCGAATACAGCGCGGTGAATCCCGTGCAGGCCACGATGGAAATAAGGATCACAAGGCCCCAGTTCATCTGCTGGAGCTTCTGGCCGACCGTCTGGCTGCTGTTCATCCCGAATGCCTGGGACATGGCCTATCCTCTCACGATGGGGGCGGCGGGATTGCGCTTCTGCGCCGCCAGCAGCAGGTCGCGCGCGACCGGTGCGGCGACCGCCGAGCCGCCGCCGCCGTGCTCCACGACCACGGAGCATACATAGCGCGGATCGGACAGCGGCGCATAACCGACGAACAGCGCATGATGCCGCAGGTGCCACGGCAGCTTGTCTTCCGTGATGCCGGAGGCGCGCTGTTCCCGCGTGATTTTCCGGACCTGGGCCGTTCCTGTCTTGCCGCCCATCGCGAAAAGCGGGTCCTCGATGCGCGAGGCGCGGGCCGTCCCCTGCCGGGAATTCACCACGGCCTCCAGCCCCTGCATGACGATGGCCAGGTTTTCTTTCTTGAAGCCCAGGGAAGGCCAGTTCCGGACGATTTCCGGCTCCCCTTCAATCCCCGCCGTAATCCACGGCCTGACCGCATAGCCGCCATTGACGACCCGCGCCGTCATCACAGCCAGTTGCAGCGGCGTCGCGATCGTATAGCCCTGCCCGATGCTGGCGACGATTGTTTCGCCCGGCTGCCACGATTCCCCGAATTTCGCCTTGCGCCAAGCCTGGGTCGGCATGATACCGGGGCTTTCCTCGCTCATCTCGAAACCCAGCTTGCCGCCGAAGCCGAGTTGCCGTGAATAGGCCGCCAGCGTATCGATCCCCAGTTCGATGGCATGCTTGTAGAAAAACGTGTCGCAGGACTGTTCCAGCGCCGACACGACGTTCATGGCGCCGTGTCCCTGCTTCTTCCAGCAGTGGAAGCGTGTGGTGCCGAGTTCGAAATGGCCGGGACAGAACGCTGTGGAGCTGCGATTGATCTTTTTCGCCTCCAGCAGCGCCAGCGCCGTGGCGATCTTGTAGGTCGATC
The DNA here is from genome assembly GCA_039808845.1 of Alphaproteobacteria bacterium. Classification (GTDB taxonomy): domain Bacteria; phylum Pseudomonadota; class Alphaproteobacteria; order Micavibrionales; family Micavibrionaceae; genus JBDHTS01. Next base: position 22,060 of record JBDHTS010000015.1, read on the forward strand.
CGGGAGGATAAAGCCCGCCGATCGCCTTGTTGTTCAGGGGATGGCGCGGGTCGTTGCGCATCGCCTCCCATTCGTTGGCGGGAAGCCCGCGGCTGAACGCATTGGGATCGTAGGCGGGCCATGAACCCAGCGCGTAAACCGCGCCCGTCTTCGCATCCATGATGATGGCCGAGGCGCTCTGCTCCTGCGACAGGCGCTGCTGGGCGTAGGTCTGGAGTTCCGCGTCGATGGTCAGCCAGACGGTCTTTCCGGGTGTGCTGTTGTAACGGTTCAGCTCCTGCACCTCCCGGCCCACGACATTGACTTCGATCTCCGCCGTCCCCGCCTTGCCGCGCAAGGGCAGATCGAACGTCTTTTCGATCCCGGCCTTGCCGATACGGAACCCCGGCTGTTTCAGAAGGGGATCGTCCGTCTGCTCGCTGACCGCGCCGACATAGCCCGTGATGTGCGCCGTCGCCTCGCCCAGCGGATAAGTGCGGATCTCCCCTTCGTCAATCGATATGCCGGGCAGTTCAGGCAGATGGACTTCCACCGCCGAGACCTCGTCCCAGTTCAGGTTTTCTCGGATCTCCACCTGCATGAAGGACGCCTGCTTCTTGGCCTGCTTGAGGACGCGCTGAATATCGCGGTCGTCCAGCTCGATATAATTTTTAAGCGTATTGAGCGCGGCCATGATGTTGTCCGTCTGCTCAGGGATCAGGATGACCCGGAAATTCTGGTCGTTGACGGCAATCCTGCGTCCGTTGCGGTCGAGGATCAGGCCGCGCGTCGGCTGGAGAAGCTTGATGCTGATGCGGTTGTTTTCCGCGAGCATGCGGTATTTCTGCCCCTGCGCGATCTGCAGCCAGGCAAGGCGCAGGCCGAGCATCCCCATCAGCCCGCCCTGGAGCATGCCGACCATGACCGCGCGGCGTGTGAAGGATCTGATGCGCTCGCTGTCCCGTTCCATGCCGCTCCCTTATGAAATCGTCCGGGACGACGGCAGAATGCGATGCGTCAGCATAAGAAGCACCGTCACGACCGGGAAAAGGAACAGGCTGACCATGGTGCCCGCGACGATCGGCAGGGGTTCCGGCCAGCGCATATCGGACGACAGGCCGCTGAGGCCCCATTGCGCCATCGTCGCGCAGAAAGCCACAAGCCCGAAGACGGCCCAGATAACGATATAGGGCTGCCCCATCAGAAACCGGCGCTGATCCCGCACCAGCCACTGGACGACGATCAGGATGAAAGCGTTCAGGCCGAGCGCGAACCCGCCGAGAACATCCATGACGATCCCCGCGATGAAGCATAGAACGGGCGGCACGAGGCCGGGCCTGTAGATCGACCAGTAATAAACGGCCATCAGGACGAAATGCGTCTTGATGGCGGCCGCGTGCGGCAGCGGCAGGGACGCCATATTCAGCAGCAGAAGGACGAACAGCAGGACCTGCGGCACCAGGAACCGCAAACCGTTTTCCGCTTTCTGAAAGGAGAGTTCCACCGCCATGGCGTAGTTCTAGCGCAGAGAGGGCGGTTTGTCATGCACGACCGCTTTTCCTTAAACAGTTTGCAGGAGTTACGGCTGGCTTTCGATCAGGTTGGGATCTTCGTCCCGATCGACGATGCGGACATGGATCAGCTTGTCCATATCGGCGAACATGCGGACGGCGGTAGTGCCATCCTCGGCCGGCTGGACGACGCCGACGGGCAGGCCGTAGGGGAAGATGCCTCCGGCACCGGAGGTGATGACGCGCGCGCCAGCGATCAGTTTACTGCCCTTTGGCAAATGCATCAGGACGGGCGGCCCGTCATTGCGGCCCGCCAGCATGGCGCGCATATCACTGCCTTCGATGGTCACGGGAACGCGGGAGTTGATGTCGGTAATCAGCAGGACGCGTGCGGCGCGGTCGCCGACCTCGACCGTCCGGCCGACCAGACCGTCACCGGAAATCACCGCCTGCCCCTTGTCCACGCCGTTATCCCGTCCGGCCATGACCAGCAGCGTGCGCACGAAGCTGTTGCCTGAATCGGCGATCACGCGGGCCGTGACGAAGCGGCTCTGCGGTTCGATGGCCACATGAAGCAGATCCTGTAATGATTTGTTTTCAGCCTGCAATTGCAGGGCCGTCTGATACCATTCGCGCAGACGTTCGTTTTCCTGGCGCAACCGGGCGTTTTCATTCTGAAGATCGGAAATGCCGCTGACCCGTTCCGCATATGACGTTACGGCCTGAAAAGGACGGCTGACCGCGCCGACGACCGGCGCCAGCCAGTCCGCCGCACCGGCTCTTACAGCCTGAACGTTGCCGGGCGCCAGGTTCGACCAGGCGAATAAAAGCAGGGAAACAACGACGAAAAAGCCGGAAGCTGTGCGGCCGCTCCATGACTGAAACGGAAAGTAACGTGATATTCCCGTAGTGCGAGAGCGGATCTTCAAAGGCGGTAACCCCCCAGTTCGTCAGGACCTTACAATCCCAGTTTAACGCAAAAAAGCTAATGATCCGGTAAAAAAGTAACAAATGTCCGGTTAAGCGATAAGGCGGGCGGAAGCAAGATCCTTTTCATTTTATACCATAGAAATTTCCCCGCCGCTACCGGGCTTTTACATGCTTCCCACCAGGATGTTTTTCAGGGTTTTGATCTCCTCAAGCGTATGCCCTGTCCCCAGCGCCACACAGGATAGCGGATCGTCGGCGATGGTCACGGCCAGGCCGGTGGCATGGCGCAGGACGAAATCGAGATTGGACAGCAGCGCCCCGCCCCCGGTCAGCACGATGCCCTTGTCCACGATGTCCGCCGCCAGTTCGGGCGGAGTATGCTCCAGCGCGACCTTGACCGCCTCGACGATGGCGCCCACCGGCTCCGCCAGGGATTCGGAAACCTGGCGCTCAGTCACCACGATTTCCTTCGGCACGCCGTTCATCAGGTCGCGGCCCTTGATCTCCATCTGGCGACCGTCACCGTCCGCTGGCGGGCAGGCCGAGCCGATTTCCTTCTTGATCCGCTCCGCCGTGCTTTCGCCGATCAGCAGGTTATGGACGCGGCGGATATAGGCGATGATCGCCTCATCCATCTTGTCGCCGCCGACGCGGACGGATTTGGCGTAAACGATGCCGCCCAGTGAAATCACCGCCACTTCCGTCGTGCCGCCGCCGATATCGACGACCATCGATCCGGTCGGCTCGGTCACCGGCAGCCCCGCCCCGATGGCGGCCGCCATGGGCTCCTCGATCAGGTGCACGTCCGACGCGCCCGCGCTCTGGGCCGATTCGATAATGGCGCGCTGTTCGACCGCCGTAGAGCCGGAAGGCACGCAGATAATCATCTTGGGGCTGACGAAGGACCGGCGGTTATGCACCTTGCGGATGAAGTGCTTGATCATCGCCTCCGTGACTTCGAAATCGGCGATAACGCCGTCGCGCAACGGCCTGATCGCCGTGATGTTTCCGGGCGTGCGGCCCAGCATCTGCTTGGCCTCGTTCCCGACCGCGAGGACGGTTTTCTTGCCGCCCACCATGGAGATCGCCACGACCGACGGCTCGTTCAGGACGACGCCCCGGTCACGCACATAGACCAGCGTGTTGGCGGTCCCCAGATCGATCGCCATATCCGCGGACATGAAGCCGAAAATTTTGGAAAACATTGATATTCCGCTGAAACTTAAGTGTAAGGATTATATATCAGATAAAAAAACGGTTCGCATCAGGAAATCAGACACAGTCCCTGGCTTTTCCCATGAACAATAAAAAGGCCCGCCAAAGCGAGCCTGTTTATATCAGGTCGAAACCAGCTTAGCCCTGACGGCACTTGCAGCGCGGCTTGGTCTTGTTGATGATATAGACGCGGCCACGGCGGCGCACGATCTTGCAATTCCGGTCGCGGTTTTTCAGTGTTTTCAGTGAGTTGACGACTTTCATCGCACGTAATCCTGCTTTAAAATTCCTGTAACGAAGGCGGACAGTACAGTTTCCGGCGGCATACTGTCAAGCATAAACCCCTAGAATTGCAGCCCTCCGGCATGGGCGACGATCAGGATGATATAGGCCACATGCGTGAAGTTATGCGCCTCCTGATCCAGGCCGAAACTCCACCAGAACATACGGTCCTGGTAAGTCCAGCCCGCCCGGTACGTTATGACCCCTTTGACACGGTCCACCAGGCTGTGGACGATCAGGTCGAGGATGCACAGCCACCACATCGCCGGCGCAAAGACCAGGGCGATCAGCAGGCTGCCGGCGGCATGAGTGCCTGCATGCATCAAAAGAGCCTCGTACCCTTCCCTGCCCGGCTTCCCTTTGTTCAGGGCCATCCAGTCGGTCTGGAGGATAAAATCGCAAATGAACTGCTTGGCGCGGAATGCCATATAAAGAAGCAGGAGGGTAAAAAGGCTCATCAGGGTTTCCGGATTGGAAATATACTGAACGATTATGAAGTGAAATCAGGGTTTTGCCAAGGCAAAAAGCCCATTGCTTTCAACTCCCGCAAGGCTAGAATGTTAACCTGAAATAAAGGTGAAGCGCGTATTATTAATGAAAATTAACGTGGGGCGTTGTCTTTTTTCATGATCGGGGATCCTTCCAGAAAACCGTTTGCCTCCGGCGCCGTTATCATGCGCCAGGGTGATCACGGCGATTGCGCCTATATCATAGAGGACGGGCTGGTCGAGATCCTGGTCGAGCGCCCGGACGGAAAGATCCAGAATGTCGGTACGCGCGGCCCGGGATCGATTATCGGTGAGATGGCTATTGTCGACGATGCCCCCCGCACCGCCACCGTCAAGGCCATCCAGGACTGCCGGATGCTGGAAATCAGCCGGGAAGATTTCGCCCGCCGCCTGAAATCCACCGATCCTGTCATTCAGATGATCAGTCAGGTGATCCTGACCCGCTACCGCGACACGCTGGCCCGCATCGAGATTCTGGGCGAAAGCCCGAACTACCCGCCACCGGAAGCGGTCGAGCGCAGCCTGAGCGGCCAAAGCGACGTTCTGGAAACGGTCCGCATCGCCAACGACTTTCGGGACGCGCTGAAGAACGGAGGGCTGCAGCTTCATTACCAGCCCATCGTCGACCTGGCGCGCGGCGACGTGATCGGGTTCGAGGCGCTGATGCGCTGGACGCATCCCCAGCATGGATTCATTTCGCCCGGTGTCTTCATACCGATCGCGGAAAAAAGCGGCCTGATCGTCGAGGCGAGCAAATGGGCGGTCCGCGAGGCCTGCTCTGCCCTGGCCCGCATCGAAACGTCGCTGAGCCGCCCCAAAAGCCTGTATATGAGCGTCAACTTCTCCAGCCACGACTTCGCCGAGCAGGATTTCGTGCCAAACCTTCTGGACACGGTCAGGAAAAGCCGCATCGAGCCGCGCCAGCTGAAGCTGGAGATCACCGAGCGCCTTCTGATCCAGCAGCCGGACAACGCCAAGGCGACTCTGCAGAAATGCCGCGAGCACGGCATCGGCATCGCCATCGACGATTTCGGCACGGGATATTCGTCCCTGAGCTATCTCTACTATTTCCCCATTGAGACGCTGAAAATCGACCAGTCCTTCGTCCGAGCCATGTACAAGGATGAGCGCAGCCTGGAACTGGTCAAATCCATCATCGGGCTGGGCCTGAATATGGGCATGACCATCATCGCCGAAGGAGTGGAGCATGCCGAGGAAGCAAATCTCCTGAACGACCTCGCCTGCAACGCCGCACAGGGATACCACTTCGCACGGCCCATGCCGGAGGAAAAGATCGTTGAACTCCTCGCCGGCTGGCAACCCAGACGCATTGCCGTCTAGATCCAGCCTACTTCGTAGCCGCAATGTAAACGCCATCCCAGCCCGCTCCGGGAGGCGATAGCCGCAGGGCGGACAGCCGTGCGGCATAAAGGTCATATAACGCCCGCAACGCGCCGGATGAATCGGCGGAGCGGCATGTGTCGAGGATTTTTTCCGCTTCGGGAATATCGGCCCTCCGGTAGGCCGCGATCATGGCCATGTGGGCTGTTTCAAGCACTTGAAAAGCTGTGGAGACCGCCAGGGAGGCGTCGCCCAGAATGGTAAATACCCGCACCGGCCTTGTCTTGCCCTTCACCTGGATCAGGTCGATCTCAAGCAGGGCGAAATCGGATATTTTCGAGGCCGTCTCTTCCCCGATCAGAATATCCACCCCGTAAGTCTTCGTCTGCCCTTCCAGCCTTGAGGCCAGGTTGACCGTGTCGCCGAGAGCGGAATAGGCGAAACGCTGGCGCGATCCCATGTTGCCGACCGAAGCCGCGCCCGTGTTGATGCCGATGCCCGCGTCGACGCAGATCGCCTTGCCTTCCGCCGCCAGCCGCGCGTTCAGGGGCGCAAGCGCCGCGCGCATGTTCAGCGCGGCGATGCAGGCATGGCGCGCGTGGTCCGGATCGTCCAGAGGCGCGTTCCAGAACGCCATCATCGCGTCGCCCATGTATTTGTCGATCGTGCCCCGGTTCTTCATCACCTGGTCCGACATGGGGGTCAGGAAATCGTTCATCAGGTGGATCAGTTCGTGAGGCGGCATGCTTTCCGCCAATGTCGTGAAATTGCGGATATCGGTGAACATGACCGTCAGGTCGCGCACCTCGCCGCCCAGCGTCAGCTTGCCCGGATCGGACGTCAGCTCCTTCATGTAATCGGGGGAGATATAGAGCCCGAAAGCGTCGCGCACGCGCCGGCGCTCGGCTTCCGTCCGCACGTAAGTCAGAAGCGACGAGGCGGCGTTGAGGGCGAGCAGCGCAAGTCCTGGAAAGACGGGATCGAGCAGCAGCCCGTACTGCCGGAAGGCATGGAAGGACAGCCACGCGATAAAGGCGATCAGCAATCCCGTGAAAAACGCCATGTACACCGCGCCGAGGAACGGCGCCAGCAGGATGATGAGAAGCCCGACCGCGGCGACGGCCAGGATTTCCGCCCCTTCGATCAGTGCGGGCCGGAGAAGGTATTTTTTCTGCAACACCTGCTCCACCACGTTCACATGCACCTCGACCCCCGGAATGAACAGATCGAGCGGCGTGGACCGGATATCCTTCAGGCCTTCCGCGCTGGTACCGACGAAAACGATCCGCCCGGCGATGCGCGCGGGATCGGCGCCCCCCTCGATCACCTTCCACGCGGGGATATATTGTCCGGGGCGCGCCTTCGCGAACCAGACATAGAAATCCCCGTGCCGGTCGAAGGGAATCTCGAACTGCCCAACCTTCATGCGGAACGGCGGATCGAACGGGCCAAGTTCAACCGGCGGAACCTTGCGGATTTTAGTGATGAGGCGGGGATCCTGCGCCACGCGCAGCGCCTCGGTCGACAGGGCGGGATAAAGAACCGGATGGCCGCGCGGATCCTTCATGCGGAACAGCAAGGGCACATTGCGGATAATGCCGTCCACCTCCGTCGAAACGCCGAAATTGCCGCTGCCCGCCGCCGCCTGCGACAGGACGGGAATATTGGTCGTCGCCCCCGCCATCGGCACGACCGTCTCCTTCAGGATCCCGGCGTCCTTCGACAGGCTCATGGGCCTGACGGCGGGCATGCGCCGCGTGGCGTGCGCGTCGCCCGACCAGACGAATCCCGTCACGACGTTGCCCGCCCTGCGGATCGACTCCGCCATCACCGCGTCATGGTCGGGCAGAGCTTTCAGCGACGCCTCGGCCTCGGCATGGAGGCTTCCGGCGGGAATGGTTTTCAGCAAGGTCTGCGGCGAGGTGCGGTCGTCTTCCGCGAACACCACGTCGAAGACGATGGCGCGCGCGCCGAGCGCCGCCAGGTTGTCGATCAGCCGCGCCACCACGTCGCGCGGCCAGGGCCACTGCCCCAGCTCCGGCCTTCCCATCGATTCCTCATCGATATCGACGATGGACACGGCATCGGTTTGCGGGCGCGGGTCGATGCGGTTATAGGTGTCGAAGGCCAGAAAACGCAGGCTTTTGATCCAGTTGTAATCCTGCACCCGCACGAACAGCGTGCCCGCCAGCATCAGCAGGAGAACGAAGGTATGAAGCCAGCGATTGGTCAGCATTCCGCCTCTCCCTGCATTGTCATCCCCGCCGGAGCGCAGCGGAGAGCGGGGCCCCAGGAAGCCGGGTGCTGTGCTTGCGGCTCCGGGTCCCCGCTTTCGCGGGGATGACGATGATTGACATCACCTTTCACTGAATGCCTTGTCCTTCATGCGGAGCATGGGGCGCAACAGATATTCCATGATCGTGCGCTGCCCGGTGATGATATCGACCGTCGCCACCATGCCGGGGCTGATCGGCAGCGGATGCTCCGGCGTACCGAGATAGTTCTTCGCCGTCCGCACCTCGATCTCGAAAAAGGCGTTGCCGTCGCGGTCGGTCACGCTGTTCGCGCCGATGCGGGCCAGTTGCCCGTCCAGCGCGCCGTAGCGCTGGGGATCGTAGGCCGTGATTTTCACGCGCACCTTCTGGCCCGGCTTCAGGAAGGCGATATCCTTCGGTAACACGCGGGCGACGATTTTCAGCTGGTCGTCCACCGGCACGATTTCCACCAGCTTCATAGCGGGCTCGATCACGCCGCCGATGGTTTTGAGAGCGATGTTATTGACGATTCCATCGACAGGCGAGCGCACTTCCGTGCGGTTCACGCGATCCTCGATGGAGCTGAGATTTTCCTTCAGCTGCGCGATCTGCGTCTCAACCTCGTTCAGTTCGCCCAGCGCCTGGCTGCGGAATTTGTCTTCTGCGTCCTTGCGCTCCTTCTGCGCCCCGGCAAGTTCGGATTGCAGCCCCTGAATCTTCTGCTGTTCCGCGCTCAGCTGTCCGCGCGTGTCGGCGATCTCGCGCTGCAGGCGGATCTCCTCCAGCTTCGGCACGGCCTGCTGCGCGACCATGCGGCTGGTGATGGTCAGTTCCTGCTGCTGCAAGGCCGCGGCGTCGGACAGGCGCTTGATCTGCGCCCGCGATTCCTGGATGTTCGCCTGGTTCTGGGCGATTTTTGCGTCCAGGATCGAAAGGGAATTGGCCAGCTCCTGCTGGCGCGAGCCGTGCAGAGCTTCCTCGTTGCGGGCGATATCCGGCGCTTTTTTCGCGACATCATCGGGCACGGCAAAAGCCTTTCCGGACGCTTCGGCCGTCAGGCGCGCGCGCTTGGCGGCAAGCCCCAGAAACTGAGCCTCCGTGCCCCGCTCCTGCGCGGAAAACTGGACATCGCTGATCCGCATCAGCACCTGTCCCTTTTTCACCTGATCGCCCTCGTTGACCAGCAATTCCTGCAGAATTCCACCCTCCAGGCTTTGCACGACCTGGATCTCGCGCGTCGGGACGACGCGGCCCTCTCCATGCGTGCGCTCGTCCACCTTGCCGATATTGGCCCAGAGCAGGAAAAAAACGACAAGTCCAAGAACGCTGTACAGCAAAACCTGCGACGACAGATGCGGCTTGTGCCGCTGCGCCGCTTCCAGCTCGCTCATGAATTCGGCGTCGATATCGGATGCGGTCATTTCCATTCCCCATCGCCATCCCGGCGAAGGCCGCAATATTTTAAAAGAAACCGCGAATGGACGCGAATGGACGCGAATAAATACACGAAGCGTAATAAAAAATTTTCACTACAGGGCGCGCGGAGGGATCGTATTTCTCTGCGATCTCTGCGCGCTCTGTAGTTATATTTTAACAGGCCTGCTGCGCTGTTTCCATTCGCGTCCATTCGCGTCCATTCGCGGTTTTGGAAAGATGGTATCATAATGGATGCGGACATTATGACCTCCCTTCCACATCGACGCCCTTGGCGAGCGCCTGAAGGACCTGATCGCGCGGGCCGTCCGCTACCACCCGCCCCTGATCGATCAGGATCAGGCGGTCCACCAGCGCCAGAAGATGCTGGCGGTGGGTGATCAGGATGAAGGTGCGGCCTTCGCTCTGCTCCCGGATATGCTTCACGAAATTCTGCTCGGCCTGCATGTCCATCGCATTGGTCGGCTCATCGCATACGAAGACATGCGGGTGCATCAGCATGGCGCGCGCCAGCGCGATGGATTGCCGCTGCCCGCCCGACAATCCTTCGCCGCGCTCACCCACCGGCGCGTCATACCCCATCGGATGTTTCGAAATGAAATCATGCACCCCGGCGGCTTTCGCGGCTTCCAGAATTTCGGCCTCTGCCGCTTGCGGCCGGGCGATGGCGATATTCTCCCGCACGCTGCCGCGGAACAGAACGATGTCCTGCGCGATATAGGCGATGTTGCGGCGCAGGTCGGCAGGGTCGATCTGGCGGTAATCCGTGTCGTCGGCCAGGATCGTTCCGCCCGCGGGGTCATAGAGTCCCATAATCAGGCGGGCAATGGTGCTTTTGCCGGAACCGATGCGTCCGACGAGTCCCACCCGCTCGCCGGGCTCGATATTGAAAGAAATCTGGTCCAGGACCTTGCGGTCGTTGTTGGGATAGGTGAACGAGACCTTGTCGAACGCAATTTTTCCTTTCAGTTCGGGCCGGTGCAGGAACTGCTTCGACGCCGGACGCTCGACCGGCAGATTCATGATTCCGTTCAGCGTGCGCAGGGACGCCGCAGCCTGATAATACCGCGCCAGCAAATTCGCCACCTGCCCGATCGGCGCGATGGCGCGCCCGCCCAGGATGACGGCGGCGATCAGCGCGCCCATCGTCATATCGCCGTCGCGCACCATGTACATGCCCATCAGAACGATGAAGATCGAAGCGCTCTGCTGCAGCAGCGTCGCGAAATTGACGCCGAGGCCGGAGATAAAGCGGGATTTCTGGCCCTGAATCGCGCTTTCGCCGACATGGCTGGAATAGCGCGCGCGCAGCCGCCCGTCGGCGCCGATCGACTTCACGGTTTCAAGCGCATTGATGGTTTCCACCAGCAGTCCGTGCTTGTTCTCGCCGGAATGGACCATCTTACGTATGGTCATTTTCAGCGGATATTGCAGCAGCAACCCTGCCCCCGCAACAACGACGATCAGGCACACCAGCATAAAGGCAATGGGCCCGGCCAGCAGCCAGACGAAGAACAGGTAGATCAGCGTGAACGGCAGATCGACCAGCCCCGTCATAGTGGCGGAGGTCACGAAATCCTTTACCGATTCGAACTCGCGCAGCATGCTGGCGAACGCGCCTCCCGAAGGCGGACGTCCGGACAGTTTCATATCCAGCAATTGATCGTAAATCCGGCGCGAGGCGACGACATCGACCCGGCGGCCCGCCACGTCGAGGAAATACGCCCTCAATGTTCGCATGATGAAATCGAAAATGTAGACCGTGAACGCGCCGATGGCGAGCACCCAGCCCGTTTCCATCGCGTTGTTCGGGATCACGCGGTCGTAAACATTCATGATGTAAAGCGATCCCACCAGCCCGAACAGGCCGATCAGGACGCCCGTTACCGCCACCTGTCCGTAGACCGGCATGCAGTCCAGCACGATACCCCAGAACCAGTGACGGTTCGCTTCCATCCTGTGCGGCGCTTCGGGATCGGCGAATTCCGCGCGGGGATGAACGTAGACCGCATAACCTGTATAGATGCGGCCCAGCGTTTCCGCGTCCAAATCCTGTTCCTTCGCCGTTTCAGGCATGTAGACATGAACCGTCTGCCCGTCATTCATCGTTTTCAGGAGGACGCAGGCCTTGCCGTTCTTCAGCACCAGCACAACAGGCAATACCGGATCGGGAACTTTGAAAACGTCCGGCCTTTTGACGATTTTCGTTTTCAGGCCCAGGCGGTTCGCCGCCTCGCAAAACAGTTCGGGCCCCATGCCGCGTTCATCATAGGCAAGACCCGCCCGGATCGCCTCCGCCGATTTGGCGCGTCCGTGAAAGCCGGTCAGAAAGACCAGGCATTCCAGCAGGGCGTCGTGCAGAGGATGGCTTTTGGATTTGCGCGCAGCCGCCCTGCTTTCAATGACTGTCTGCATGGACCTGCTCCGGCACGGTCTCCAGCGATTCCCGCAGTCTGCCCATGCCGGCCAGCGCCGCGTATTGCGAGGCGAGCATGCGGTACCGGTCGTTCAGGAGAGACAGCTTCGCGTTGAACAGCGCGTTTTCGGCCTGCAGCACCTGCAGAATGTTCATCCGCGCGCCCTCGAACTGCGCCTTGTTGTTCTTCAGCAGCTTTTCGTTCAGCTCCTGCCGGTCCTGCGTGACGGCCAG
>JBDHTS010000016.1:0-33864 GCA_039808845.1 Alphaproteobacteria bacterium
CTGTGTGTATGGCATCAGACCAGCGTTTTACGAATCTTGGCGCGCCCGGCAGGGTCTGGGCGATCCCCGCCATTCATGGCGAGGCCGGGCGGCTGCAATCCCTGCATGATGCGCTTTACCGGAAAATCATGCCGGGCGACCGGATCGTTTATCTTGGCAATTATACGGGATATGGCGCGGAGCCTTGCGCGACGGTGGACGAGATCCTGACTTTCCGGCGCATGACGCTTGCCCTGCCCGGCATGCGGCCGCAGGATTTCGTTTATCTGCGCGGCCAGCAGGAGGATTTGTGGCAGAAACTGCTGCAACTGCCTTTCGTCCATTTGCCCGTCTCCAGCCTGATGCGGATGCTGAACGCCGGACTTGCGGCAACGCTGGCGGGTTATGGCATTTCCCCCCAGGAAGGGCTGAAAACCGCGCAGGAAGGCGTCATGCCGCTCGTACGCTGGACGGCGCGGCTACGCGAGGCGGTGCGCCGGCATCCGGGACATGAGATTTTCATGAGCCACCAGCGCCGCGCCGCATTCACGGCAATGGAATCGGAGCACCCCCTGCTCTTCGTCCATTCAGGGCTGGATCCCTCCCGGCCCCTGGAAACGCAGGAGGACAGCTTCTGGCAAAACGGCACGGATTTTGGCCATATCGTCTCTGCCTATGTCCCATTCCGCAAGGTCGTGCGCGGTTTCGATCCTGCTCACAACGGCATGCATCTGAATTGCGTCACGGCGACGCTGGACGGCGGCTGCGGCTTCGGCGGCCCCTTGATTTGCGCGGGTTTCGACACCAAAGCGGCGCTGTTTGACCTTATAGAAGCCTGAATCCTTTCATCCGCCCGCCACATTTCACGCCAATAATTTCATCATTCCCGGGATGCGCCACGCAAAGCCAGGAACAACTGATCCGTTTCCTTTGTTCGTACGTACCAGTGTTATGAACCACAGGAAGCAGAAAAGCGGGGAAATAATGGCCCACATCGATGACATGAATACCCAGAAAGCCAACATGGGTTATATCCGTAATTCCATGAACGAGCCGTTGCTGGAGCGCGACCACGAGCTTGATCTCGCGCGCCGCTGGCGGGACAAGGGCGATGAGAAGGCACTGCACGAACTCGTGCGTTCCTATACGCGACTGGTCATTTCCATGGCCTCCCGCTTTCGTAATTACGGCCTGCCGATGGGCGATCTGATCCAGGAAGGCAATATCGGTCTGATGCAGGCTGCCAGCCGGTTCGAACCGGAACGCGAAGTGCGCTTCTCCACTTATGCCTCGTGGTGGATCCGCTCGGCGATTCAGGATTACATCCTGCGCAACTGGTCTATCGTCCGCACGGGCACGACCGCCGCACAGAAGTCCCTTTTCTTCAATCTGCGCCGCCTGCGCGCCCGCATCGAGGGACAGCAGTCCAGCCACGGTCTGACCGACGAAGGACGCGAGAAGATCGCCAAGGAACTGAACGTCAATGTCAGCGATGTCCGGGATATGGAAGGCCGCCTTTCCGGCCACGATCATTCCTTGAACGCCTTCGTCAGCGACAAGAGCGAAGATGAATGGCAGAACTTCCTGGCCGATGACCGCGCCAACCCGGAAGATATCGTGATCGGCATGAAGGATGCACAGACCCGTTCCGCCTGGCTGGCCCAGGCTCTGGGCGAGCTGACAGACCGGGAACGGAAAATCATCCATGACCGCCATCTCGGTTACGAGACCGTGACCCTGGAGGAGCTGGGCAAGGATCTGGGCGTCAGCAAGGAACGGGTGCGCCAGCTGGAACAACGCGCCATGGACAAGCTGAAAGTCTCTTTAAGCCGCCATGTGCAGGAACCGGAACAGCTTTTCCTGGAAGGCTGAACACATTCCCGCTCCCTATGGGAGAGGGTTTTTATTCAGCGATGAATTTATAAATGCGTCCGGGAGTGATTTCCGCTGTCTCATCCAACCCGTTCAAGGCGCGAAAACGTTCAAGCTTCGCGGGAACGGCAGCCATCCGCGCCGTCAGTGTCTGCACCGTATCTCCTGCCGCGGCCGTGACCGTTTCGATCCGGTAAGGCTGCACGGCGTTTCTTTCCGCATCCGTCATGACATGCAGGCTGGCCATGGATTTCTGCAGGCTGTCGCGCAATGCGGGCGATGCTTTTTGCGGCAGACCGATCTGGAAGCGATAGAAACGGTCGGCACCCCATTGGATGGCGGTCAGCCAGATATCCATCGGCGCGCGGTTCAGCGGCGAACCGAATAAAATCGATGCCGCGGGCTTGCCATCGATAGTCAGCGATTGCACGGGACCGGTCTGCTCGCCCTTCAGCCATTCCCGGGCCAGATAAGTCTGGGCATTGAGTCCGTCTGGATTGGCGGCACCGTCAAACACCATCACGGTGCCGTCGGGCCCGGACGCCACGACCTTGTCCGGCTGGTTGGACAAGGTGAAGCCGGCAGGGACGCTGAAGGCGATGCCCAGGCCGGGATGATAAAAATCCTGCCCGCGTACGAAACCCTGCTCCGGATTGTCGCCATAAACCAGGCCGCTGATCCGCGCCAGATAGTTCACATCCTGCGCGGCAGGCTGGGCGGCGGCAGGATACTTTCCAGCCTCTGCCGTTGCGGCGGAAACACGCCCGGCTGTCTGCGGGTGGGTCGAGAAGAAGTCGAAGGTTTCGGAGCCGCTGCGCCCGGCCAGCCGGTCCTCCAGCGTCGCATAGCGGTCCATGTCGTGCAGGAACCGCGCCATGGCGCCGGGATCGTATCCCGCCTGTGCCAGATAGCGCACGCCAAGCCGGTCGGCCTCTTCCTCCTGCCCGCGGGAATACTGCTTCGTGTAAAGTTCGGTTCCAAGACCGATCGCCTGGGTTGCGTCCGCGCTGTCCAGCGCGACGGACAACGCCGCCGCGCCGAGCGAGGTCAGGATACCACGAGAATAGCGTTCGGCGGAGTGGCGGCCCGTGATGTGGCCGGTTTCGTGCGCCAGCACACTGGCCAGTTCGTCTTCGGAATTGGCAAGGGCCAGAAGCCCGCGGGTGACGTAGATATAGCCCCCCGGAATGGCGAAGGCGTTCACCATCGGCGTATCGAGGACGTAGAATTTGTACTGAACATCCGTCCGCTCGGTATTTTTCACGACGCGCTGGCCGACTTCGTTCACATAGGCCTGCAGCGGCGTTCCGTCATATTTCGCGCCATAGGTCTGCATCACTTTCTGATGTTCCGTCGCCCCCGTCCGGATTTCCTGTTGCGGCGACATCAGCGCGGTGAACTGCCGCTGTCCCGTCGCGGGATTAACCGAACATCCTGCCAGCATGGCGAGGCACATGAATGTCTTGCATAAAGGCATGTATTTCTGTCTAAGCTGGCGCATGGTCTTCCGCTTCGTTTTGATGGCTCTGATTCTGATTTTTAGCACAGGCGCGCATGCGGCTGAAGACGACATTGCCGTGCCGCCGAAAGCGGATTTCACCGAGTTGCGCCCGGCCAATACCCTGGCCGTCCGGCGTGTCATCGACCCCTTGCGGCTTGAACTGGTGGACGGACGGATCGTCCAGTTGCCCGGAATCGACATCCCGGACATGGACCAGCAGGAACCGGGCGATGTCGCCGTGGCGGCCACGCTTTTCCTCCGCAACACGCTGGTCAACAAGCCGGTGCGCCTCTACCAGACGAAAGACCCCGGCAAGGGCCGCGTCAATCGCATGGGGTATGAGCTGATGCAGGTGGAACGGCGGGACGGCGACATATGGA
The DNA here is from genome assembly GCA_039808845.1 of Alphaproteobacteria bacterium. Classification (GTDB taxonomy): domain Bacteria; phylum Pseudomonadota; class Alphaproteobacteria; order Micavibrionales; family Micavibrionaceae; genus JBDHTS01. The sequence continues at coordinate 3,733 of JBDHTS010000016.1, forward strand.
TCCAGGGACTTCTGCTGGCGAACGGACTCGCCCGCGTCCTGCCCAATACGCGCAACACGGAAATGGCGGCGCAGATGCTGGCGCTGGAGAACGAAGCGCGGGAAAACAGGCGCGGCCTGTGGGCGAAAGAGCCATACCATGTCCTGACGCCGGGAATGGCAGGCGACGCGCTGAACGCCATGGCGATCGTGGAAGGCACGGTGCAATCCACCGCCATCGTCAACAATCGCATCTTCCTGAATTTCGGCCCGGACTGGCACACCGACTTCACCATCGGGATCGACCCGGCGGTGCGGCGCCTTTACAACACCCGGAACATCGACCCGATGAGCTTCCTCCATAAAAAACTGCGCGTGCACGGCTGGATGGAGAATTACAATGGGCCATATATCAGTCTGACGGACCCGGTGTGGCTGGAAGTATTGCCCTCACCCAAAGCGCCTTAAGAGGCATTTCGGCTTGGGTGATGGTTCCGCTTGACCCCCCTAATCGCCTGCTTTATTGAAAAGGCACAGACAAAACAGGAGAAAACCCGTGGCTTTTAAAAGCATTCGCGATGTGGCGCTGTCCGGCAAGACCGTTCTTTTACGCGCCGACCTGAACGTGCCGGCGAAAGACGGCAAAGTGACCGACACGACCCGCATCGACCGCCTGAAGCCGACGGTGGACGAACTGGTCGCCAAGGGCGCGAAAGTCGTGGTCCTGTCCCATTTCGGCCGTCCGAAGGGAGGGCCAAGCGATGAGTTCTCCCTGAAATTCCTGGCCCCTGCCCTTGAAAAATCATGGGGACATAAAGTAGCGTTCGCGGAAGATTGCGTCGGGCCGAAGGCGCTGGAAAAAGTGAAAGCGCTGCAGCCCGGCCAGATCCTGCTGGCGGAAAACCTGCGCTTCCACAAAGGCGAGGAAGCGAACGATCCCGGCTTTACCGCGGACCTCGCCAAGCTTGGCGACATATACGTGAACGACGCGTTTTCCGCCGCGCACCGGGCGCACGCCTCGACGGAAGGCCTTGCCCATCTCCTGCCCACGGCGGCGGGCCTGCTGATGGAAGCGGAACTGAACGCCCTCTCCGCCGCGCTCGAAGCGCCGAAAAAGCCTGTTATGGCCATCGTCGGCGGTGCGAAGATTTCCACCAAGCTGAGCGTGCTGGACAATCTGGTGCGTAAGGTCGATGTGCTGTTTCTTGGCGGCGGCATGGCGAACACGTTCATGCACGCGCAAGGTATCGAAGTCGGCAAATCGCTGTGCGAAAAAGACATGGCGGACGAAGCCAGAAAGATCATGGCGACGGCGAAAGCCAGCGGCTGCGAGATCATGCTGCCCGTCGACCGTGTGATCGTCGATAAATTCGGCGAAAACGCGCCGCATGAAGTCGTCTCTGCCGACAAAATGCCGAAGGACCGCGAAGCGGTCGATATCGGCCCTGAAACAGTGAAGGCGCTGCGCAAAAAACTGGAAAGCTGCAAGACCGTGTTGTGGAACGGGCCGCTCGGCGTGTTCGAGGTAAAACCGTTCGACAAGGGCACCAACGAAGCCGCGAAAGCGGTCGCCGACCTGACGCAGGCCGGAAAACTGGTCAGCGTCGCGGGCGGCGGCGATACTGTCTCCGCGCTGGAACATGCGGGCGTGGCTGAAAAATTCAGCTATGTCTCGACGGCGGGCGGCGCGTTCCTGGAATGGATGGAAGGCAAGGAATTGCCGGGCGTCGCTGCTTTGTCGCAGGCAAAGAAAGCGGCTTAACAACATGGTGCTAACTCCCTCCCCCTGAGGGGGAGGATCGGGGTGGGGGTTCATGGACGGTTGGCTTTATGATGCTTAAAGCCCTCTGCCTGTAAACCCTCCCCAACCCCTCCCTCAGGGAGGGGCTTTAGAATTGCGGCTTGCAAGCAACAGTCTATGGTTAAACAACCTGCATGCGGCCGCTGCGCGCCAGAACCATGCGGGCGGATTCCGGGCGGATGCGGTCGAAATAGGTCAGCGCCGACAGAAGGTCGCGATGGTTGACCAGGCGGTCTGCCGAGCGGATCCGGTGGGTCAGCAGATAGACCGTCGTGAAGTCGCCCTTCTGCATGTTGTAGGCCCGGCAGAGGATAGCCAGCTTCTGGCCGCTGGGCTGTTTCAGCACATCGAGCAACCGCTTCGGGCCGATCCCGGTATGGACCGAGAACATGGCGATGAAATTCCGCACATGGGCCTTCTTCAGGGTTTCCATGGCCCCGGTCATGTTGAGCTGGCCCAGTTCGTTCATTCTGCGCGCGGTCGCCATCATGTCATCCGTCGGCATAAAGTCGGTATCCGACGGCGCGGCAGGCGCGGGACGCGGCGCCTGGGCCTCCGCGAATTCGAGGATAATTTCCTCCGCAGCCTGAGTGATCTCCCCGGGGGCGTGGCCGTAAAAGGTGCTGATATAGTTTTTCAGCTCCTGGCCGACATGCGCGTAAAGCCTGCGCGCCAGCGAGGGCGGCATTTCCTCGCGCATCAGCAGCGGACGCGCCAGATCGCCGTTTTCCTGCGCCAGTCCGGCGATGATATCCATGGCATAAGGCGTCAGGCGGACACGGTCGTTGCGGGTCAGCGCCATCGCCGTTCCCATTTCTTTCGTACCCGCCAGCATATCGATCAGGGAGACGCTGAGGCTTTCGCGCCTGGCGATCGCCTGCCAGTATTCGGCGCCCTGACACTTGATGATATAGACCAGGTCTAGATCGCTTAAAATGGGGCTATGCTCCAGAATCGGTTCCGCCACCTGTATCTCGTCGTTCACCAGATGCAGGATCAGGCGGAGCGGCACCTTGTCCATGCGCGCGAGGCGCTCCGCCAGAGACTGGCGCAGGTCCCGCTCCGCCTGACGCACCAGGCCGATCAGGACGTCGGCCACCAGTTCGGATTCGCGTTCCGTCAGTTGATGTTCCAGAAGATTCGCCATGACGCCGGAAAGTTCCAGGCGCGTTTCAGGCGTATTGTCGCGTGCAAGGCCGTAAAGCCGCTGACTGTCATAGAGCCTGACCAGCAGCGAAGCGACATGCGGCGATTTTTCGAATAACCTTAAGTCCATAAGTCCCGGTTCCGCCGGTTTATATTAGGATTTATTGTTTGAGCCCCGAAAACGGCAGGATCCCCGCCTTTTTCACACACCCATTCGTTATAACCGATTAAACCTTACGATTAGGTTAAAATGACATAAGTACAAACCACGTGTCCGAAGGCGTTTTTCTTCATATTTTAATTTCATAATATAAATTGAAATCTGCGGCTTCCGCTTCGTCTGGAAAGGATTTCTTAAACCATTCGGCGTATGCTATAAAAGGTTGTGGGTTCAGAGGGCAGAAGGCTTCATCATCATGGTCAGTTCTTTAAACGGGGCTTCGTCCCAGCAGGTTTCGATCGCCAATCCGTTCCAGCAGCGGCAGGACCCGCAGGACCGCGTCCAGAACGATAAGAAATCCGGCCAGTCGCAGAATGTCTTTCAGGCCCAGTCTTCCCAGAAAGACCAGACGAACCGCACGACGACCGTCGCCCGCGCCAGCTTCGATCAGGACAATGCGAAGCCGAAAAACGCCAGCCGCGGCAGCCTGGTCGATATCACAGTCTAAGCGGCCTTCTGATTTCCGTTATTCTGTCCTATATTTATCCTTTCACAAGGAAAGGATAAGCCATGCCCATTCTCAACCGCGCCGCCGACCTGCAGAACGAAATGGCGGAATGGCGGCATGAGCTGCATCAGAATCCGCAAACCTGCTACGAGGAAACCTTCGCCTCGGCGCTGGTGATCAAAAAGCTCACGGAATGGGGCATTTCCTTTAAAAAAGACATTGCGGCGACAGGCATCGTCGCCACGATTCACGGCCAGAAAACCGGTTCGGGCAAAAGCGTCGGCCTGCGCGCCGACATGGACGCGCTCGACATCGCCGAAAAATCCGGCCAGCCCTGGTCGTCCAAAAACCCTAGAAAAATGCATGCCTGCGGCCATGACGGGCATACGGCCACGCTGCTCGGCACGGCAAAATATCTTGCCGAAACGCGCAATTTTGACGGCACGGTCCATCTGATCTTCCAGCCCGCGGAGGAAGGCGGGCGCGGGGCGCACAAGATGATCGAGGAAGGCCTGTTCAGGGACTTCCCCTGCGATTACGTTTTCGGCGTGCACAACTGGCCCGGCCTGCCCATGGGAAAGGCCGCGACACGGTCCGGCCCCCTGCTCGCATCGGTCGATGAATTCTCGGTGACCGTGACCGGCACCGGGGGGCATGCCGCCATGCCGCATCTGACGGTCGATCCGGCAGTGATCGCGGCGCAGCTGGTGACGGCGCTGCAGAGCGTGGTGAGCCGCAACGTCGATCCGGTCGCGACCGCCGTGCTCAGCATTACCAACATCAATGCCGGCACGGGCGCGTTCAATATCATCGCTGATACGGCGGTTCTGACCGGCACGGTCCGCACCTTCGACAACGCCCTGCGCCAGACCATCAAGAAACGCATCGAGGACATCTGCACCCATGTCTGTGCGGCGTTCGGGGCACGCTGCGTCATCGACTATGAATTCAATATCGACGCCACCATCAATTCGAAAGACGGCGTCGAGATCGCGGCGCGCGCCATGGGTGATGTGCTGGGCGCGAAGAACGTCGATACGGAATGCCCGCCCAGCATGGGCGGCGAGGATTTCGGGGCCTATCTGGCCCAGCGTCCGGGGGCGTTCCTGCTGATTGGACAGGGAGTCACGGATAAAGACAGCCCGCATAACCGGGGGCTGCATAATCCCTATTACGATTTCAACGACGACATTCTGCCTATTGGCGTCAGCTATTTCACGCGAGTCGTTGAAAACACGATGCCATTGGCGAAATAGCCGGGGATTTTTGGCGGCTGCGCTTGTTTTTGGCAAGGCGCGACTTAGCTTAGATCAACGAATAACTTGAGGAGGAACTATCCAATGAAGAACACATTGCTTCTGGGCGCAGCCGCCCTTGCCATCATAACCATGCCGGTTCTGGCCAAAGCGGAAGATGCCGCCGTCACATCCCGGATCACAACTACGGAAAGCGTTGCAACCACATCCGCGCCGGCTGCCGTTCCCGGTTTGGGTGAAGGCGTGAAAGTCGTCCCCGAGGATGAAAGTCAGGGCATCGTGACCACGACAACCACCACGACCACGAAAGAAACCACGACGACCGGAACGGAAGAATCCAAACCGCCTGTTGTTCCTGTCGCGACGCCTGAATCCCTCACCGGGTCGGCTGACGTCGATACGCATGGAGAAAAAGGCGCCGACGAGTCGACGGATGCCGGCGATAAAGCCGCCAAATCCACGACCCCGCTGGAAGAACCCGCTCTTCCCGAAGGCGATAGCTCTGCCGAAGGCAACGCAAAAGTAGATGAACATATTGGCGTGAAAACCCACTGATAATACTGAATAACCCTCCTAAAAGCGCCCTTTTCCCGAAGGGCGCTTTTCTGCGGAGTAAAAATCCTTCCGGCGCGTTGGTATCGCAGGATTTCGCGATGACAGGAGGATGGCCATGTCTGCCCGTATCATCACCATGACTTTACTTGCCGCAACTGCACTTGCAGTCGCCCTTCCTGCCGTCAAGGCACACGGCACGAACGGCGGCGCCAGTGAATTTTTAGAAGCGAAAAACGTTTCGATGTAACGGAAACGCGCGGAAATATGCAGCGATAGCCTGATCCGGCGTATTTTTAAGGTCCTTCTTTCAGGGGAGGGATGAGGGAGCGTGCGGACTTCCACGCCACAGATCATGCCAGCGTATCGCCGAACATTTGATCAGGCTGTCGTATTGACCGTACCGCCGCGCTTCGTCGCGTTTTCCCTGGCGCGTTTCAGCATGTCGTCGGAGGACAGGACATCGCCGGATGCCTCGCCCGTCCCGGTTTTTTTATCATCGGGAGCGACAAAGGGATCGACGTTTTTGCCGGCAAGACGGTCTTTCGCTCTCTGGATCAATTGATCGGCGGAGGGAATGCTTTCCTCCAGCCTCTTGGCCTCATTGGCCGCATCCAGTTCTTTCTGCTTGGCGGCAGCCTCGTCCTGGGATTTTTTCAGCTTGGCCTGCTGCTTGCCGACCAGATCGTTCACTTCCTTGGTCAGGGAGTCGATCACGGCCCCGCTGGGATCGAGGCCCGGCAAAGTCGAGTACGTATTGATCTGGGCTTTAAGCTGGGCAACCTTGGCGCGGATATAGGTCTCGCTCTCGGTGAAGGCTTCCTTGCTTGCCGGTTTTGCCGCTTCCTGTTCTTTCAGGACGCGCGCAACGGGGCTGAGGGAGTTTTCTCCCACAATGCTCGTCGAGGGCACTACTGTGCCTGATGTGACCGATCCTATGGCCATGACTCCATTATAACGCGATTTTCATCTTAAATAAAGCCTAATGATTACAAAGCGTTAATGATTAGTTTACTTTTGTGGTTTCGGACGCCAGCTCAATGGCATACAGCATGTTGGAAACACCCTGCATGACGCCCTTCGGGTGTTCCCAAACGTAATCCGTGCAGTCGAGAAATGTCGCCCCCGCGCCAACATAGATGGCGGCATCGTCATTGGTCAAAGGCCCGCATGCCAGAGAAGGAATATCCGTCCGGGTGGACCACCAGTGAAACAGAGAGGCGGGCGGCAGGCTGCTCAGTCCGTCGACGCCGAAAGCGACCAGATCGACCCCGGCCGCCAGCGCTTCATCAGCAGCAGCGCGGCTGTTGCCGCAGACGGCGCCTACGATTTTCTCTTTCATCATGTCACGCGCCGCGGCCGCCGCGGCAACATCTTCCAGCAGAACACCGTCAGCCTCAAGCGCCAGAGCCGTTTCGGCATCGCCCCGCAAAACCGCAACCAGACCTTCCATCTTTGCGATCTGGATCAGGGCCGTCGCACTTTCACGCGAAGGCTGGTCTTTAGGCGCGACCTCTATCACATGCATGTTCTTTTCGTATTCAGAACGGTTGATAACAAATGCAGCCTGCCGCAACTTCGGCAAAATGTCATCCATCGCCGCATCCGGGCGGATACGGAGGTAAAGGCCGCTGGAAGGCGTTCCCTGTTTCATGCCAAACCTCTTTCACAGGCTGCAAAACACGGTTAATGTTCTGCATGAACACTGACGATCCTCTTTTAAGCGTAAAGCGCCTGTCTGTCACCTTTCATACGCCTGGAAAGGACTTTACCGCCGTCAAAAACATCAGTTTTGACATTTCCAGGGGGGAAACGGTCGCCCTGGTCGGCGAAAGCGGATCCGGCAAATCGGTCACTGCTCTGTCCATCCTCCAGCTCCTTCCCTATCCCCTGGCCGCGCATCCGGAAGGATCGTCCATCCTGTTTAACGGCCAGGAACTGGTGAAAGCCAGGGACTCTTTCATGCGTGATATCAGGGGCCGCAGGATCGGCATGATTTTCCAGGAACCGCTGAGCGCGCTCAATCCCCTGCACACGATCGAAAAGCAGATCGGGGAAACGCTGCGGCTGCACCAGCACATGACGGCTGTACAGGCGAGGCAACGCATTCTTGAACTGCTGAATCTGGTCGGCCTTTCGCATCTGAAAGACAGGCTGGGCGCCTATCCGCACGAACTGTCGGGCGGGCAGCGCCAGCGGGTGATGATCGCCATGGCGCTGGCGAACGATCCCGACCTGCTGATCGCCGATGAACCGACGACGGCGCTGGACGTCACCGTTCAGGCGCAAATCCTGGAACTGCTTCAGTCCCTGAAAAAACGCCTGAACATGGCTCTGCTGATCATCACGCACGATCTGAGCATCGTCGAAAAGATGGCCGACCGGGTTTGCGTCATGAAAGGCGGGGCCATCGTCGAGCAAAAGGAAAGCAGTGCCCTGTTCGCCGCCCCGGAACATGCCTATACGAAAATGCTTCTGGCCGCGCAGCCCAAGGGGCAGGCCGTCGCCACCAACGACAACGCGGCGTCTATCCTGAAAGCGGACGATATCAAGGTCTGGTTTCCCAAAGGGCGCAATTTCTTCGGCAAGGCCTCTTCCTATGTGCAGGCGGTCGACGGCGTTTCGGTGACATGCCGCGCCGGACAGACTCTGGGCATCGTCGGCGAAAGCGGATCGGGAAAATCCACATTAGGCTATGCCCTCCTCCGCCTGACTCCTCTGACGGAAGGCAGGATCGTTTTCAACGGGACGGATATCAGCGCCTTTAACCGCAAGGAGATGCGTCCGCTGCGCCGGAAGATGCAGATCGTCTTTCAGGATCCATATGGCAGCCTTTCCCCGCGCATGAGCGTCAGCCAGATTATCGGCGAAGGCCTGACGGTGCATGAACCACGCCTTTCTCCTGCCGAGCGGGAGGATCGCGTCGTCGCGGCGCTGCAGGATGTCGGCCTCGATCCCGTCAATCGCCATCGCTACCCGCATGAGTTTTCGGGCGGGCAGCGCCAACGTGTTGCCATCGCGCGGGCCATGGCGCTGAAACCGGAATTCGTGGTGCTGGACGAACCGACTTCGGCGCTCGACCTGTCCGTTCAGGCGCAGATTGTAGATCTATTGCGCGGGTTGCAGGAAAAACATGGCCTGTCGTACATGTTCATCAGCCATGATCTGCGCGTGGTGCGAGCCATGGCGCACGACCTGATCGTCATGAAAAACGGCAAGGTAGTTGAAAGCGGGCCTGCAGCCGGAATTTTTTCCAATCCGCAGCAGGATTACACCAAAGCCCTGATCGAGGCCGCCCTGAACCTGAAAGCACGAAAAACGGCCTAGCCGCTTATGCCGCTTCCCATGTTCAGAACGCCAATAATTCCGGCGATGACGATCAGCGTACCCAGCCATACGCGCTTGTAATAAAGAGGCGCGCGTTCGCGCCCGGCCCATGCTTCGGTCGCGTAACGAAGCAGCATATAGCCGTCCAGACCGGGAAAGATAAAGACATTGATGAACCCGATAAACACAGACAGAAAGGCCGTGCAGTATATAAAGGAATGCAGCCGCGCCAGGAAAAACGTCTGATCCTTCCCTACTGGCACATCGAGACGCATTTTTTCGGACTTGTCGGCGAAGGGATAAACGATCGCCTTGAATGTTCCCTTGATCAGTCTTCCCCCCGTTTCAAAAGCATCCAGGGCGGCGCGGGCAAAAGTGCGGTTAATGTAGATATAGCTTGTGTTGTCCGTGATATAGACTCGCCAGTAATCCATGGTAAAGGGATCGTTCATGCCGTTGTTCATATAATCTGCCAGATGGAAGCGGTAGTCGCGCGGCGGATCGCCGAGGATCTGCGCCGTGACCGTCGCATCCTGCCCGCGCAAGGGCAACAGCCGCATGCGCGCCGCCGCCTCCGTTTTTACAGGATGGCCTTCCACTCCCCTGATCGTGAACAGGCCTAAAGGCCTGTTGATGCCAAGAATACCCAAGCGATTCCTGAACGATCCCTTTTTTTCCTCGTCCGGCACCCAGTCCGGCAGCACGCTGAGATCGCGGGCGATGCCGTCACGCCTCAACGTGAGCGCAACGGGAACATTCTGCTCCCGGTCGACGAAAGGCGACAGGTCCTCGAAACGGATTACCGGCTTGCCGTCGATCGCCTCTATCCGGTCGCCGGGCCGGATGCCCGCCCGGTCCGCCGCGCTTTCCGCCAGAACGCCCGTAATGACGGGCGGGGAGGACGGCAGACCGAAAAGATAGTAGAAGACCGTCAGAAGAGCGAAAGCAAAACCTATATTCGTCAAAGGTCCGGCTGCCACGATACAGACGCGGCGCCACAGGGGAGCGCGAGCGAATTCGTCCATGCCGCCATGCCGGGGGTCCGTCAGCTGTACAAACCCGGAAAACGGAAAAATACGGGCGGACCAGCGTGTGCCGCGCCGGTCGGTCTTGGTCCAGATCTTGCGTCCGAACCCGAAACTGACCTCGGCGACATGGATGCGGAACAGCCGCGCCGCCAGCAGATGCCCCCCTTCATGAACCAGAAACACGACTGCCAGAGCCAGAAAGATCTGCAGCGTAAAAAGGGCGACTTGGATGACCATCATCAATTTTTACCTTTTCCGCCCCCGCAAGCCAGTTTTTTCTTGCCTTGCCGCCCTTTGGTCTGTACCAATGCCCTGTTTTACGCTGCCGTTTGGCAAATTCGTTCAGAAAGTCAGGTGATTATAGCATGGTAAGCGTTAACGTCCGCGATAACAACGTGGATCAGGCCCTCAAGGTTCTGAAGAAAAAAATGCAGCGCGAAGGCGTCTTCCGTGAAATGAAGCTGCGCCGCGATTTTGAGAAGCCTTCTCAGAAGAAAAAGCGCGAGCGCGCCGAAGCCGTCCGCCGCTGGCGCAAGCTGGAACGCAAGAAACGCGACCGCGAAGGCTAGAGCTTTCCATCCGTCCTATTCGATCATCCCGGAAAAGCCCGCTTTTCCGGGATTTTTGATTCTCCCCGTCAGATGGCCATACAGGCCTTCTGCAGCCATAATTTCTCATCGCTTTCGAGAAACGGGCCGATCGTCTCAAAAACCCGGCGGTGGTATGCGTTCAGCCAGTCCACCTCCGCTCTGTCCAGCATCAGCGCGACGATCAGGCGCTTGTCGACAGGCGCCAGAGTCACCGTTTCAAAAACATAGCGTTTGCGGCCAGCACCATCGTTAATGATGCCGTCCTCACGGACCAGGATCAGGTTTTCAATCCGGATGCCGTAGGCGCCTTCCTTGTAATATCCCGGCTCGTTGGAAATCAGCATGCCTGGCCTGAACTCCTGTTCCGATCTGGGCGAAATGCCAATCCCGCGTTCGTGCACCGACAGATAACAGCCGACGCCATGGCCCGTCCCGTGCGCATAATCCAGGCCCGCATCCCATAAAGAACGGCGTGCCAGAACATCAATCTGCCGTCCTGTCAGTCCTGCAGGGAATTTAAGGGCTGCGATGGCGATATGCCCTTTCAGCACGCGGGTGAAGTTTTCCTTCATTTCCGGCGTCGGCTCACCGACAGCGACGGTCCGCGTAATATCCGTCGTTCCCGTCGCATACTGGGCGCCGGAATCCACAAGCAGAAGGCCGGGCGGCACGATCCGGCTGTCCGTTTCAGACGTGGCGCGATAATGCACGACCGCGCCGTTTCCGGCCCAGCCCGCGATGGTGTCGAAACTGCTGTCCCGGCAGTCCTTGTCCTGCGCCCTGAACCCGGCGAGCGCGTCGTTCACGCCCTGCTCCGTCAGATTTCCTTTAATAGCTTCCTCGTCCAGCCATTTCAGGAACTTCGCCATGGCTACGCCATCGCGGACATGGACGTCCCGGATAGCCGTCTGCTCCTCTGGGGTCTTGCAGGCGCGAGGAAGCACGCAGGGATCGGGTTGATGGACGACGGACGCGCCGGACTGTTCCAGCGTCATCCGAAACCAGACCGCGGTGGAACTGTCATCCAGAAGCAGAGGCTTTTGCGCCTTAACGGCCTCTTCCGCAACCGTTTTGAGGCTTTCGTGCAAGGCCTGCGGCGATACGATTCTGACAGGATTGCCCAGCCGGGAAACGATTTCCAGAGGAACGCGTGCCCTGTCGATGAACCAGTCGATCCCGCCGTCGGCCCGGACGATCAGGGTCGACAGGGCGAAAGGATTGTGGGGAACGTCGCTTCCGCGGATGTTCAGCATCCAGGCGATCGAATCCGGAGCGTTGATCAGGGCGGCGTATCCGCCGTCTTCGGATATCCTGGCCGCAATTTCGAGCCTTTTAGCGGCGGCGCTGCGCCCTGCAACAGCCTCGGGAAAGTGTTCGACTATGCTGGCGGGCGGTGGCGGGCGATCTCTCCAGACCGCATCGACAGGATTGGCGTCAACCGGCTTCAACAGGATCCCGGCGGGTTTCAGATCTTTTTCCAGCGCCCGGATGCCTTCGGTGGTATGCAGCCGGGGATCGTATCCGACCGTTCCTTCCTTCATATGCGCCGTCATCCATTGCGCGACGGTCGCGGGGGGGCAGACGACCCCTTCGTATAAAGCCGGATCGAGCTGCTGCCGCATCTGCAGGGCATACCGCCCGTCCGACATTACGGCGGCGTGATCGTTCAGAACCACGGCCATGCCCGCTGAACCGCTGAACCCCGTCAGCCAGGACAGGCGCTCCGCCGATGGCGGGACATACTCTCCGAGGTATTCATCCGCTCTGGGAACCAGAAAACCATCAAGCCCCTGCCCCGCCGTCCGCGCGCGTAAAGACGCCAGGCGATCGGCAAAAACGGCTTTTGAATTTTGTTCCATCCGGCCCTTTCATTTTCATCAGAAATCTTTGCGGCGCCCCGGCTTGCCAGCCCGTTGACGATAAATTATATGGGCTTTGTACCGCTTATGAAACCTGCCATGGAGAAATAACATGAAAAAAGCTCTTGCCATCGCTGCCGTCGCTGCCATTGCCCTGTCTGCGCCTGCCTTCGCCAATGACGACGATGCGGCCCATATGGAACAAAAAGCCGACTATTACATGAAAAAGATCGATACCAACGGAGATGGAGCCATCAGCGCGGACGAACATAAAGCCTTCGCCGAAGGCATGTTCAAAAGCGCCGATAAGGACGGCAACGGATCGGTTTCCAGACAGGAGCTGATCGACGCCAAAACAGCAGAGAAAAAAGAGATGGAAGACGCGATGGGCGAGAAACACTGATCGCGATTCCCTCTCCTCTTTCGGGAGGAGAGGGGCTTCCTTACCTTGCTGTTTTTTTCAGAATTTTTTGTAATTCATCAGGGTTGAAAGGCTTGGAAATATAATCATCCATGCCGGCGCCCAGGCAACGCTCCCGGTCCCCCGGCATGACGTGGGCCGTCATGCCGATAATCGGGACAGATTTTTTTCCCGATTGCTTTTCATGCGCGCGGATCAGGCGAGTCGCTTCCAGCCCGTTCATCTGATGCATCTGGACATCCATGAGCACAGCGGCATAGGGGCCTGACTTAACCTTCTCCACCGCCTCAACACCGCTGGAGGCGACATCGCAACGATATCCGAATACCTCGATAAAGCTTTTTGCGACCATGACGTTCGGCTCATAGTCCTCCACCAGCAGCACAAGGCGCGCTTCCGATCCTGGCGTGGCTTCGGCAGGTTTTTCCGGGTTATCGGAGATTCCTTCCGGCTGCCTGTTCTCCCGGAGCAGGGGCAGGCTGACGATAAAAACGGAACCTTTTCCAGGTTCGCTGAGAACCCTGATCGTGCCGCCCATGATTTCCGTCAGGGTTTTGGTGATGGCAAGGCCCAGTCCGGTGCCGCCGTATTTGCGGTTGATCGAGGAGTCCGCCTGCACGAATTTTTCAAAAATGGTTTCCAGCTTGTCGCGTGAAATGCCGATGCCGGTGTCGGCAACGCTGATGACAACATTCTCGCCGTCCACGAAAGATTCCGATGTCACTTTGACATGGACGGCCCCCTGCTCCGTGAACTTCACGGCATTGCTGCAGAGATTCAGGATGATCTGCCGCAGCCTGTTGGGGTCGCCGATATAGGTGCGGCCCGCAATGACCTTGTCATCCAGCGTGAAGTCCAGCCCTTTCTCCTTCGTCCGGACCGACATCATGCTGACGATTTCCTGCACGATGCGCGCCAGCGAGAACGGGATCTGCTCCAGCTCGATCGTCCGTGCCTCGATCCGCGATATATCGAGAAGATCGTTGATCAGGGACAGCAGGGAATCCGCCGAGAGCTGCAGGGTGTTGATGAATTCCCTTTGCTTGCCGGTCAGGGGCTGGCTTATGGCCAGGATATTCGCCAGGCCGACGACCGCATTCATCGGTGTGCGGATTTCATGACTCATGTTGGCGAGGAATTCGCTCTTTGCGATGCTGGCGGCCTCAGCCTTGTCTTTCGCGATGCGCAGCTCCTCATTCTGGCGTTCAAGTTCGGTGACGTAAAAGCGCAGTTCGTTTTCCTGGCGCTGGGTCTGGCGCCGCAGTTCGAGCTTCATCAGCGCGGCATTGACGACATGCGGCAGAATATCGAAATACGTCTGGCCGGTATCCTTGAAGATATAGTCTTCGGCGCCCATCTGCAGGGCCTGCAGCGCCAGCCTTTCATCGCCGCCCGCCGTCAGTATGATCACGGGCGGATCGCCATCCACCGGCTTCAGCCGCTTCAGAACGTCGATGCCGTTCATGCCCGGCAGGCTGTAATCCAGCAGCAGGGCGTCATACCCGCCGCCCGGGTATTTTTCCAGCGCCTCTTCCCCGCTATGCGCCACATCGACGCTGAAACCTGCCCGGCCCAGCCTTTTCCGCAGCAGGGCGGCAAGACCTTCGTCATCCTCGGCGTACAGGATATGAGTCGCCTTGCCGGGTGCCGCGTTCATCCCTCGTCCGCTCCCGGCACCTTGACGACAGCAAGAAGCAGGCCGAGTTTCCGGATGGAGTCGGCGAAAGCCTCGTATTCCACGGGCTTCGTGACATACACGTTGCAGCCAAGCGCATAGCCGCGTTCCACTTCGCGAGGATTGTCCGTGGTAGTCAGGATAATGACCGGCACCAGTCTGGTTTCCGAATCTTTCTTGATCATCTCAAGGATCTGGAATCCATCCAGTTCCGGCAGGTTGAGGTCCAGCAGGATCAGCATGGGCGCCATGGGACGGTTGTTTGCGAAGTCACCGCGCCCGAATAGATAATCAGCAGCTTTCCGGCCATTGTCGATATGGACGATCTCGTTCATGATCCCTGCCCGGCGCAGGTTTTTCTCGATCAGGCGGGCATGTCCTTCATCGTCCTCGATCATCACGATGGTTACATTCTCCGATTTTGTCATTTGTCCTGTTCCCTTTTCAAAGAGTTGGAAATCGTGAAGTAAAACGTCGTGCCCTGACCAGGCTTGGACTCGCACCAGATCGCTCCGCTGAGGCGCCGGAGGGTCGAACGGACATAGGCCATGCCGAGGCCTTCGCCCGGGATCCGTTCATTGTTGCCGCCCCGGCGGTAAATTTCAAAAATCTTCTGCATGTCTCCTTCGGAAATGCCGCGTCCGTTGTCCCGGACCCAGTAAGTCGTTTCCCGGTAATTCCGGTACCCGCCGATTTCGATGCGGCCCGGACGGGACGGATCGAGATACTTGATGGCATTGTCCAGGACGTTGCCGAACACCTGTTCCAGCGACAACTGGTCGGCGATGACGGCAGGCAGCGGATGCGTCCTGACCTCGATTCCCTTCGTCGTGATCTGATGATGCAGCGTGCCGAGACAATGCCGCACGATGGCATTGGGATTCACCGGCTCCAGCTTCAGCGGGCGGCGGCCAATGCGGGACAATTCAAGAATGGCATTGGTCAGCCTGTCCATTTTCTCGACGGAAGCATGGATATATTTCAGCGCTTCGCCGATATCCTCATCGAGGATCTGTCTGATCCTGGCCTGATCCTCTTCGGAAGCGTTCGCAAGCGTCCGCTCAAGGATTCCTTTCAACTCGTCGATGCCGTAACGCATCTCCGACGAAAATCCCTTCAGATTGACCAGGGGAGAACGCAGATCGTGGGAAGCGATATAGGTGAACCCTTCCATTTCCTTGTTGGCGCGGATCAGGTCGGCTTCCGCCGTCTGGCGGCGCAGAGTCATGAACAGGATAACGCCATTGGCAAGCAGAAGGCCGACGATCGACAGCCCCGCGCTCAGGAAAATCGTGGTCACATAATTCTGCTGGCTCTGCTGTTCCTTTGCGCTGCGCCGGTACAAAAGATTTTTCTCGATGCCCAGCATCTCGGAATAGACGACTCGCAGATCGTCCATCCGCCTTTTGTTCTCTTCCATTTCCGCTATGGCATAGCCGTTGCCGGCGCGGCGCCTGTCGATTTGCTCCTGCAGCAAGGCCTGCATACGATCGGCGGTTTCCTTCAGCGCTATGGCGTTTTTCTGCTGCGCGGCGTTGTCCCTGGTCAGATCGAAAAGTTCCGGCATTTCTTTTGAGAGCTTTTCAAGACCCACTCTGTAAGGCCCCAAGAAACTTTCTTTCCCGGTCATCAGATAGCCGCGCTGGGCCGTGTTCATATCCTGGAGGCTGCCGTAAATGCCATTCAGGTGGGCGATCACGTCATATGTATGCATCACCCATTGCGACGAACGGATCAATTCCTGGTTTTTCAGATAAAGAATATACGCAAGAAGATTGATCCCCAGGCAACTGAAGGCGAAAATCGCCAGAAACCACCGGCGTATGTTCAGGGAGGACAGTTCCATGAGCGTCCTTCAGATAAGCAAACCGGCAACATTTATACTCCTGAACACCTATAATCCATTAAAAAATGGATGCCAGAAAGCAGACTTCCAGAGGACCGGCAGCCTATTTTCCGATTGCCACGCGAAGCGGCGTGGGCTAAAGCCTTAACCCATGGAAACGCAACGCCTTCCCAAGAGCGAAAGCAATCCCCTGGACAGGCTGAACGGCCTCCTGGGCGACGATATGCGCTCGGTCAACGCCCTGATCCTGTCCAACATGCAGGCCGAGGTGCCTCTGATCCCGCAGCTGGCAGGATACCTGATCGCGGCGGGCGGCAAGCGCATCCGGCCCCTGCTGACCGTGGCCTGCGCCCGGCTGTACGGCGATATCGGGCCGCGCCCTTATGCCCTGGCGGCGGCGGTCGAGTTCATCCATACGGCCACCCTGCTGCATGACGACGTGGTGGACGAAAGCGGGGAGCGCCGGGGGCAGAAGGCCGCCAATCTGGTGTTCGGCAACCAGGCCAGCGTCCTGGTCGGGGATTTCCTGTTCAGCCGCGCGTTTCAGCTGATGGTGGGCGACGGCTCGCTGGACATCCTTCGCATTCTGTCTGACGCCGCCGCAATCATTGCCCAGGGCGAGGTCAAGCAGCTGGCCACCGCCCGCAATCTCGACGCGACGATGGAGGATTATCTGGCCGTTATCCAGGCCAAGACCGCCGCCCTGTTCGCCGCGGCCTGCGAGACAGGGCCAATCGTCGCGGGCGCGGATAAGAGCGCCGCCGCGGCCATGTGCGAATACGGCATGAATCTGGGCATCGCGTTCCAGATCGCGGACGACCTTCTGGACTATGCCGCCGACTCCATGACACTGGGCAAGAACACCGGCGACGATTTCCGCGAGGGCAAGATGACCGCCCCCGTCATTCTGGCCGTAGCCCAGGCAGATGCGAAGGAGCGCGCCTTCTGGCAGCGCACGATCGCCGACCGCCGCCCCGCCAGGGGCGATTTCGAAACCGCGCTCGGCATCCTGAAAAAGCGTGAAACCCTGAAGAACGGCATGGCCATGGCGCAGGGTTATGTCGAACGCGCCTGCCTCGCCTTGGCCGAGGCGCCGGACAGCCCGCTTCGCGCCATCCTTCACGATGTGGCCCGGTTCACGGTCAGCCGGACGTTCTGAGACGGTCTTTTCAGGTCGTGCAAGCCCGCCACCCTGACGGGCCGATGGCATAAAGCGGCGCGTATCGCGCGTTATAGGACTGGCGGTTCAGCAGCTGGACCGTCTGGTTGTCGAGGATATACTGGCTGCTGCCGCTGAACACGCGCAGGACGGCATGATATTCCCGGCTTTGCCTGTCGATGCAGATCACCAGCTCCATCCGCGCCGGCGGCACGCCCATCCGTATCAGCTGATACATCTTATAGATGGCGAAATCCTCGCAGTCACCGCCGTGAAACTTCACGAACTGGTCTGGCGTGAACCAAATATCGCTCAGCCCGTCACGCTGATAGATAAACTGGCTGTTCACCGAACGATTGACCTGGTCGCACGCGCCGGCAACGCTGGACAGGCCCGACGCCGGGATCGGCTTGTTCGCCAGCCATGCCTTGACCGGCAGCCATTTCTTAAAAATGGAAACGTCTTCGTTATAATCGACCATGAAGGCCTCCTTCGCAGGTTCATCCGCAAAGTGAGGCATATTTTCATGCGCTTGTAACGCTGGATCAGCCCCTGCAGACGGGGGTAGGCATGGAATTACAGCGAAGGCGGATGGTCGGGGTGAAAGGATTCGAACCTTCGGCCTCTACGTCCCGAACGTAGCGCTCTACCAAGCTGAGCTACACCCCGTCTTTTGGCGAGCACAGACAATAGCCAATTTTACCGCATTGTCAAATATTGGCTTTCAGGCAGGAGAACGTGTCTCGTTTTAAGAAACCAAAGGAACGAAACATGGCGCAACCTTGCCCAAAATCTGTTCTTCAATAAAGCTGCCGGCAGGCTGGGCAGAATAAATTCCGTTTACGATTTCCAGAAAAGCGGGCGGCAATGATGGTTTCCCGTCCGCCCCTTTGACCGGATTGATTAACGTGTCTGCAACACACTGAGCCTGAACCGGTTTTTGTGCAAGGTCCAGCCTTACTTTCTGCATTTCAGCCGCCAGCCGCAGGGCTTTGCTTCCCTCTGATCTTTGCGGAAAGAGCTGCTGCGCGAAGACCCATGCGGATGTGCCCCTGACTCCGGCGGCGGCACTATTCGACGCATCATCGCAAATTTCGCCGATCACCTCCCAGGCAACCTCTTCGACTTTCCGCCCGGGATCTCTGTTGATACGCTGTACGAGGTTAGAATATCCCTCCTTGATTATACCCAGGCTGTCCGTGATCATCTCGTTCTGAAGGCACCCTGCGACCTGACTGCCCTTGCGCGCCGCTTCGGTATTCAGGGCGAAACGCAAGGCGTAAGCCTGTGCGGACTGCGATAGCTTCTCATGAAAGTCCGTTACGGATATCGCATGTGACGGCGCCGCGCATGCCGTTCCTAAAAAAAGCGCCGTTAAAAGGCCTCTTGCAGCTTTGGATGCCCTGCCCATGCCTGCCCTCCAATTGGAAATTACGTATTTCTAAATACTCAGGCCAACAATTCCCGGCTGCGATGCCGTAATAACGGGCCCGCCCTTCACTGGCGCTTCATCCAAAGCGCCGTCCAGTTCATCCAGCGTGTTTTGCATACCGGAAGAAGCAGCCGCGGCCATCCGATCTTCTGTCGTTGCCGCCCCGGGTTCTTCAGGCAGGGCTTCCGAAGCAAAGGCTCTTCCGCCTTCGGGCGTTTTATAAAACTGCTCGTAAAGGTCGCGGCGTTCGGGATGGGCATGAAAAATCTGCTCGCGATCCTTCGGATCAAGGCCATTGAGCAATTCCGCCTGACGCCTTTTCAGCTCGTCTGTGCCGATGTTTCCGGCTTCCACGTCCTCGTTCAGGTCACGCCATTTTTGCCAGTATTCATCGAGTTTCGTTTTTTCACGAACCGCTTCCCGATATTGCCCGTCGGCATGCCGGTACGCTTCATACGTTGCGGCATCTTGCTTCTGTTGTTTTTTCTCTCTGGCCTCGTCCAGATCTTTGCCCTGGAGAACCAGGCCGCTTTCATCCAGCGCCTCTCCGTTGCCGCGGAAATAGACGCGGCGGCCGTCGGAGAGTTTGATCGCCTGATCGCGGACCTCGCTGAGGGCCAGTTGAGCGGTCAGCAAGCGCGTCGCGACGCGCCTCTGCTTGGTAGCGAGAAGTTCCTGGATATCGCGGTAGGTCGACCTGAAATTATTATAGGCCTCTTCCTTCAGGGCCATCATGACAAGAATGCCAGGGTCTTTACCTTCTTTTTCGTGTTCTTTCAGATCGCGTTCCGTTTCGCGCCGGAGACTGAGATCATAGGCGGCCTTTTTTTTCATGGCGCGCAACCGGTCCGCCAGTACCGGATCAAGAAGCACGACATTGCCCATGCGCATGATGACACTGTCGGGAAGCTGGGTGAGCCCGGAAACCGGGTCTTTCGCGCGCGCGGCGGACTGTGAGGCCATCAAGGCCTGCTCCAGATGTTCGACCCTTTCCGCGTGCACCAATGCCATGTCGTTCCCAGTCAACGTCAGGGGTGAAAAGCCAAAGTAAACTCTCAAATTTCGCCGCAGATGCCGGTGAACGGCAAGAGCCCAGCCTGTTTTACGCGAGGGCCGTTCCATGAACGTGCGGCCCTTCAGATTATTTTTCAAACCTATGCCATAAAGTCCGGCAGATCAAGGGTTTTATGCGGCATGAAAGAGATAATTTATATTAATTAATTCAATATCTTAACATATCTGCTTCATTTTTATTTGCCGAAATAATAGAGGAAAAGTTCTTTCCTGGAATCCATAGAGAAATTTTTGATTGCCATTTTCATTTAAAAGCTTATAATATTGCAAAATTATGTTAATAATGGGTGGGGTAAATGACCAAATCTTCATCAAGATCCGTTGCTTTGACGGCTGCCGCCGGCTTGCTTGCAGGAGTTTTCGCTGCGCAAGCCGATGCCGCCGAGGTCAGCAGAACCTGCATTCCTTTTGATCAACTGGTCCAGACGATGCGGGCTGAAGGTCAAATCGTATTCTTCAAAGGGAATGAGGCTTTAGGCACAAAAGACAAAACCAGCTATGAGGCTAGGTTTATTTATTTAAACCCTGA
The DNA here is from genome assembly GCA_039808845.1 of Alphaproteobacteria bacterium. Taxonomy (GTDB): domain Bacteria; phylum Pseudomonadota; class Alphaproteobacteria; order Micavibrionales; family Micavibrionaceae; genus JBDHTS01. Next base: position 24,074 of record JBDHTS010000016.1, read on the forward strand.
AACATCTCAAGGATATGTTGTTCAAGCCCGCACACCAGTTACACAGAAGCCGGAATGCGCAGTGGTTGCTTCATCATTCGATAATTCAGCTGTATACTACAAGCGCCAGTATTCGCAACCCAACCTTGATCTTAAAAGTGTTGTCTTAGATCAATCTGTACTTGTAGATGATAGTCCTGCAGCCGCAAAAAAAGAATGTGGGGATGAAGAATCTCCATTTTGCGAGTATCACAACACAGTTATTTTTAATTCAGCTTCACACAATTCCATCCCTTATATGCAAGGCCAAGTAACAAAAAGCGTCATTGGCCACAAAGGCTCTATTATGACCCTGCTCGGTACGCCATCAGGACAGAACAAAGGCACGGGATCTATTTGGTACACTAAAAACGGGGCAGCTAGATTTGGAAGCGGAATGACAGTAGAAATCACGGAGAAAGGTTGGAATTCCTTACCGACCGAAACTGTCTCTCTATCAGGGCCCGCACCAGGAGGATAATTAATCCATCACATATTCATTCGCCTTTGGAATCGCTGCTGGTGCGGCACCGAAAGTTACAACAGGCGCTGTAATTCCTTGGTGAGCGATATGGAAATCCTGCTTTAATTGGATACCAGATGCGATCCCTGAAGCAGATAGTTGAACATTTTTCTCCCTATCGGGATTAGCGACCATATCAAGCGCCCGTCTTTGCAATTCAGGTTTCTCAGCTAATTTCCCGTCTATTCTTTCCTTATGATCCAAATCTTCTTGAGAAAGATTTTCTTTTCTCCGTAACTGACCTTCTATTTTCTTATCCAGTTGAACACTTTCACGAACAAGATGAATATAGGCTTCTGCTTCCTGCCTGTTGCGAAACTGATTATTCTTTATGCCCCACTGAATATATTCTTCCTTATTGTCCAGAATATCCTGGTTGGCTTTTTTAGCCTGAGCACGTGAGACTTGCTTGCCGCCATAAGTGATTGTTTCATTATCCCAGTCGTCAACCGTTCTGTATCTTGTGGCATATCGCGCTATCATTCGGGCGTCATGATCCCTATCGGCTTCAAGCTTATGGCCGGCAATGACCCCCAGGGTCATAAGGTTGCCCATTCTGTTTTGAAGGTCTTGAGCCTTACGCGCCAGATAGGCGCCAAAGTCAATCCGGCGCAGTTCGTCATCTGGCAATGTTCTTACATCAAAGCGGAGTTGTGACGGGTCGATGCCGCCTGCCTTCTGCGCCCCTGTGTCCCCCGTCAATGCCATCGCCGACAGTGCTATCCTTTAGGTGTAATGCCAAAGCTGCCCCTTATGATGACAAAAAAATATTAATATTATGTAAATAATAAAAATGCGAGATATCCCATTCAAGGAGATCGGCGCCAAGGCATTCTATTTACAGGGATAAATCTCGTAAATCGCCATGGTCACCGCCGGGGCGGCGATGAAGGCATCATGTTCCCCGTGAGCGCGAAGATAGCGGAGGACGATGGCCTGCAACTGGCCCATGCTGACGTTCTGCGGCACGCAGATATCGATGCTCGGGGCGATGTGCAGGGATTGCAGCACGTTGTGGTAATCCAGCACCCCCGCGATATAGGCCTGGCAGGCGGTATGGCCGCCTCTCACCACTTCCTTCCCTTTCGCGTCCATTTCGCAGACATGAAGCAGATAGGCGCCGGAAAAGCGGGTGGCCTGCGCCGGATGCGGCGCCAGACACAAAAAGCTGGTGGTTATCAGAGCGCAGATAAAATGACGATTGAAAACGCCCTTGGAAATAAATAGACCGTCATCCCCGCACAGGCGGGGATGACGGATGCGGGGCTTCATCAGATCGAGCCGAAAAGGGAACACTCTAGTCCTTGTCGTTCATCTTGAGCTGCTTGAGAATGGCGAAGGGCGAATCTTCGATCCTGGGCTTCGGCCCGGCGGAAAGAATGCGCTCCTCCCGCTCCGGACGGTCCGGCTTGCCGCCCTTGCCCTTGCGCCGCCCATCCTGCCTTTTTTTGTCGCCGAAGGACTGGTTCTGGAATTTCGGCTTGTCTGGCTTGCTGAACTGTTTCTTTTCGGATGGTTTCCTGTCGGAACGCTGATGGTCGGGACGAGCGTTGCCATAAGCCTTGCCCTTGCGCAGCCGGAAGGTCGCGAGTTCAGGCCGGACCTGTACCGGCTTTGCCTCCGCCCCATTCTCCCTCTCCCCTCCGGGGAGAGGATCGGGGCCTGTCCGCCGAAGCCTTGGCGAAGGCGGATGAGGGGGGGGCACAGGCTCGGACTCGGCAAACGAAGCGCTCTGCTCTGACGTCCCCTCACCCTGCCCTCTTCCCGGGGGGGAGAGGGTTTCTGTTGCACCTTCTTCCACCTTCGCAGCCTCTTTCGGCGCGTCAGCAGGATCGCTGACCTTCACATGCCCCATCGCTTCCAGCACGGCATAAAGATCCGCCACGGGGCAGCCGAGCCATTCCGCCATCTTGTGCTGCGCCTGGAACGTGCCGTCCTTCGCGCTGTCGTAAATCGCGCTGATGATGCGGTCGAGCATGTCGACACGGATCGCGCGCGGGCCGTAAACAGGATAGCCGATAGCGCAGTAATAGTCGGGGTCCGCGTTTTCCACGCGCAGGGACGTCATCCCGTCCGGCGGCACTGGCGCGGGCAAGGGCCGGTCGTTCCAGAGATTCCACAACAGCGCGCGCAAATGCACCGCCGCCGGCTTGTTCAGGTCGGGAATGAACACGAGAACAGGCCCCAGCCGCACCCGCCGCTGCCGCAGCGCCTTGCGCCCCTCCGGCTGCAATCCCGCGATCAGCGATTCCAGTTCCGCGCGTTGGCGGATACCGAGAGACTCATGAAGCTGGTAGGAAATGCCGCGCACGTTGCCGTCCACGCCTTCCCCTTCCTGCGCTTCCAGACCTTTCAGGGCTTCCAGCACCGTGCCAATATGCTGCGCCAGCCAGTCGCGGATCTTCGCCGCTGCGGCGTCGCGGTCCTGCCCGGCCAGCAGGTCGCTATCCAGCAGTTCGACATCCGGCTGCAGCAGCGCCCCACCCTTGCGCACCTTCGCCACGGGCTGGCCCGGCAAAGGATTGGTCGCGTCAGGCTGATAAAGGATCTGCCCTTCGTCGGTCAGTTTGAATTGTTTCGCCTCGGCATCCAGCATCTGTCTCAATCGCCTTTTGATTTCCGGCTTGAGCGCATTGCGCGCCGCGCTCATCACCGCCTTGTAATCCTGCCCGCCCGCGTCGCTGTCCGGCACGAAACGGAATCCTTCCAGCCGCCCGACTTCCTGGCCTTCCACCACCACGTCGCCGTTGGCGCGGATGCCGGCCAGCAGTTCTCCGCCGCCCTCGATCGCCCGCATCAGGACGGCGGAGCGGCGATCCACGAAACGCCTTGTCAGGCCTTCATGCAGCGCGTCGGACAGCCGGTCCTCAACCCCCAGGGCAGCCTTCGCCCAGGCATCGGCATCGCGCAGCCAGTCGGATTTGTGGGTAATATACGTCCAAGTGCGGATATGCGCAATGCGCGCCATCAGCGTATCGACATCGCCGTCCGTGTGGTCCAGCCGCCCGATCTGCGCCCGCACCTTGTCCTCAGGGATACGCCCGCCGTCGATCAGGTCCTCATAAATGCCCGCGGCCAGTTCCTGATGCGTCTCGCTCATCGTCCGGCGGAAATCGGGGATCTGGCAGACATCCCATAGCAATCGCACGGCGGCGGGCGATGCGGCGCGGGCCAGAATATCGTCCCGCCCCGCCAGCGCGGCCAGGGTCAGATAATCGTCCGAGGGCCGCCCGCGCATCAGCACCGGATTGTCCGGCGGCTTTTCCAGCGATTTCTGCAGGCGCTGCGGCGAGGAAAAATCGAGATCGTGATTGCGCCAGGAGAAAACTTTCAGCGACTCGAACCGGTGCTGCTCAATGGCCTCCACCATGTCATCGTCCAGGGCGTGGACCGGCCCCGTGACGCCAAACGTGCCATCGGTCTTGTACCGCCCCGCCCGTCCAGCGATCTGGCCGATCTCGGCGCGGTCGAGCGGGCGCGGACGCTGGCCGTCGAATTTTCGCGTCGCGGCCAGGGCGACATGATGGATATCCATGTTCAGGCCCATGCCGATGGCGTCCGTCGCGACCAGGAAATCCACCTCGCCCGCCTGATACATCTCCACCTGGCGGTTGCGCGTGCGCGGGCTGAGCGCGCCGAGCACGACTGCCGTCCCGCCGCGCTGCCGCCGCACCATCTCGGCAAAGGCGTAAACGTCGTCCACGGAAAACGCGACGACGGCGGAGCGCTTGGGCAGACGGGTCAGCTTTTTAAAACCGCTGTAGGTCAACCGCGACAGGCGTTCCCTGTCCTCGACGATAATGCCAGGAATCAGATTTTTCAGGAGATGCCGCGCCGTGTCGGCGCCCATGAACATCGTTTCGACCGTGCCCCGCGCCCGCAGCAGCCGGTCGGTGAACACATGCCCGCGATCGGGATCGGCGCAGAGCTGGATTTCATCGACGGCCAGAAATTCATAAGGCTGATCCACCGGCATCGCCTCGACGGTGCAAAGAAAATACCGCGCGTTTTTCGGCACGATCTTTTCCTCGCCCGTCACGAGGGCGACCGCGTTCGCGCCCTTCGCCTTGACGACTCGATCGTAATTCTCCCGCGCCAGCAGACGCAGCGGAAAGCCGATGCACCCTGTGCGGCAGGTCAGCATGCGCTCGATGGCGGCATGGGTCTTCCCGGTATTCGTCGGTCCGAGAACGGCGGTTATTCTGGCATCTTGCACGTCTGACCTATCCCGGCTATCCAATAATATAGTATGTGTTTCTAATCGCCGATGGACAGGATAGACACAAAACACCGCGCATAGCGCAGAAAATTGACGCTCTTCTCAAACACATGACCGGACTCTATATTCCTTGCATGATTCATCGTATCCGGCTTGTTCTGTTGGTTTTCCCCGCTATTGCCTTCCTGCTGGCGCCCGCCGCGAACGCGGCGCAGAAGGAGGAATTGCAGGCCCTCTCCGGGCATATCATGGCGTCTCTGACAGGCTGGGCAGGTAACCGGGGATGGGAGGCCGTGACGTCCGGGGAAACCCTGATCGAGGACAGCGGCACCTATTACGCCGTCACCCTGCCTCATCTGTCCTTCAAGGACCATACGGGAAGGACGCTGGAAGTAGGGCTGGTCGCCCTCAACGCCCTGCCGGGCAATAAGCCGGGCGAATGGAAAGTAACGTTGGCCCTGCCGACGCCGCTGATTATGAAGGACATCAAGGGTGAGCAGATCATGTCGGTGGGACTGGGCAGCCAGTCCTTTTCCGGCGCATGGTCATCCCCGCTTTCGGCCTTTACAGCCATCAGCGCCCGTTACGGCGACATCAGGATCGATTACCTGCCCGCCGGGCTGAAGGGCGGCATTCCATCTTTGACCCTCACTGCCGACCAGGGCGGCATGATGGAGCTGACCGGGCTGAACGCCCGTCTGCTGTTTGAGAAAACCGGCGCGATCCTGACCGTCTCGCGCTTCGGCGTGCGGGGCGGCGGCGAAGGCGCGAAGGTGGCGAAGCTGCGCGGCATCCTGCCCGATTTTCTTCCGCTGGATGCCTTTCTGGGCGGATCGGGCGTGACGGCCACGGCGGGCGGCATCAACCTGTTCCTGCCGGGAAGCCAGGGCCATACGGAACGCACGGTCGTCGCGGAAAATATCCGGGCCGGTATCAATGCGCGTAATCTCTCCGGCACGTCCGGCAGCATGAATGCGGAAGGCGGTTTCAGCGGCCTCAAGGTCGTCCCGGCTTCGCCCAATCTGGCCGCCATCGTTCCGGCGCAAATGACCTTCAAGCTCGATGCCGCCAATCTGCCGGTGGATGCTTTGGCGGCCGGCGGCGGAATGGATGCCATGGCGCAGGCCGGCACGGCGCTGACCCTGCGTAACGGCACATTGTCCAATCCGTCCTATGCCTTCAACGCCGATTTCATGCAAACCGCGAACATGGCGGCTCCGCTTAAAACGGTGGGCCGCGGAACGCTGGCTGTTTCCGGTCTCGATACGCTGACCAATGCCGTTGCCGCCGAGCTGGACAACCCGGCGACCGCACCGGAACTGAAACCCTATCTGCGCGATGTTCTCGCCGCCCTGATGGCTATGCAGCTGACGGGCAAGCCCGGAAAGGACAATAGCGGCAAACCCGTTAAAACTATCGCGCTGGAAAACAACGCTAACGGCCAGGTTCTTCTGAACGGCCAGGATATCGGCGTCCTGATGCGCATGATGCCGAAGATGGGGAAATAACTTATAGACTCTTTCCGTGTTCTTTGATGACATAGGAAATAATAGCATTCACGCGCTGCAGCCCCTTCAGAGTCGGACGAAGGCTTTCATCATTTTTCTCTACAAGACCTTCTGTCTGAAGCACGCCGATTTTCTTTTCATCCAGCAAATTATTCCATGGCCTTCCCGCCTCCTGCTCCAGAGTCTGAAAGCGCACGCCTTCACGCAGGCGCAGCCCCATCAGCAGCGCCTCCATAAATCGTTGGTCGCGCGTCAGATCCTCATAAGGATGCGCGCCGAAGCCGGAGGTCCGGACGCGATCGAGCCACACTTCCGGCGCGCGATGGGCCCGGGTTGCGATCTTGTGCCCGTTCTGGAGAGTCAGTCTTCCATGTGCGCCGGGGCCTATCCCCACATAATCGCCGTAGTGCCAGTAGATCAGGTTATGGCGCGACTCCTGCCCCGGACGCGCATGGTTGGAGACTTCATAGGCCGGACGCCCCGCCTCCGCCATGATCCGCTGGGTCAGTTCATAAAAATCGGCCGCGAGGTCGTCCTGCGGCATTTGAAAATCCCCGCGCGCCGCCATGGTGTGAAAAGCCGTGCCCTGTTCGATAGTCAGTTGGTACAGCGATAAATGACCGCCCGCGAGCGTCAGCGCCTCGCGCAGTTCCGTTTCCCAATCCAGCAATGTTTGTTCAGGCCGCACATAGATCAGATCGAAACTGAACCGGTCGAAAATACTGGAAGCCATCGTAATGGCCGTTTTCCCTTGCGCCGCATCGTGAGCGCGCCCGAGGAACTTCAGGTCCCGGTCATACAGCGACTGGATGCCGACCGACACGCGGTTGACGCCCGCGCTTTTGAAAGCCCGGAATTTGCCCGTCTCGGCGGAAGTCGGGTTGGCCTCCAGCGTGATTTCGATATCGCGGGCCGGAGTCCAGAGCCGTGCCGCCTCGTCGATCACGGCGGCAACCGTTCCAGGCTCCATCAGCGACGGCGTGCCGCCGCCGAAGAAAATGGAATCCAGCGTCCGTCCCGGCGTCATCGCAGCGTAATGCCGCAGTTCCCTGACCAGCGCATCCCGCCAGTCCGCATGATCGACAGACTCCCGCACATGAGAATTGAAATCGCAGTAAGGACATTTGGAGACGCAGAACGGCCAGTGGACGTAAAGCCCGAACCCCTCCCTTACTTGTCCCCTCTCCCCCCCGGGGAGAGGGTCAGGGTGAGGGGCGGTCAGAATGATCTCCCGGCCATCCTTTGAATCCAACGGCACGGCCTCTCACCCCAACCCTCTCCCCGGAGGGGAGAGGGGGTCGGTCGGCGCGGGGGCACGCACAGGATCGACAGTCGGGTTGGCGGGCTGATGCGGTTTCGCCTCGACCTTGGGCAGTTCGGCGCGAAGGCGCGGGAAATGCTCAGGGTAACGCTTCTGGATGAAGCTGACCATCCCTTCGCGCACGGCGCAGCGCAGGTCGAAATTCATGCCGGAATCCGGCGAGCTGAGCAGGATGCGGATTTCCATCACATCCTTGGTCATGTCCGTCACCTGCACCACCTTCACCTTGCCGTCCCACAGCGCCGTGTTGCTTGCCAGCAGACGATCCAGTTCTTCCCGGATCGGCTGCACGGGCATGGTGTAATCGACATACAGCATGACCGTGCCCATGATGTCCGCCGTCTGGCGCGTCCAGTTCTGGAACGGCTTGTCGACGAAATAAGTGATCGGCAGGATCAGCCGGCGCTCATCCCATATTTTCACGACGACATAGGTCAGGTTGATTTCCTCGATCCGCCCCCACTCGCCTTCCACCACCACCACGTCGTCGATTCGGATCGGCTGGGTGATCGCGATCTGGAAGCCGGTGAAAAAATTTCCGATGGTCTTTTGCGCGGCGAAGCCGATGACGATGCCCGCCACCCCCGCCGACGCCAGCAGACTGATCCCCAGCGTCTTGATCGCGGCAAAGGTCATCAGGATGCTGGCAAGCGCAATCAGAATGATGAGGGAGATGACCAGGCGGCGAAGCACCCTGACCTGGGTATGCACCATGCGGGCGCGGTAATTGTCCCGTTTGCTGACATCATAGCGGCGCAATACGAGATCGGAGACAAGATAAACGCCGCGCACCGCCAGCCATCCGACCAGCGCGATGGCGGCGATCACATAGGCCTGACGGATGACCGGATTTTCCGTCCAGCGTAATTGCAGACTTTCCACGACGGCATACAGCGCTGTCACGATCAGAAGAATTTCGACAGGCATATGCAGGTGGCGAAAGAACGTTTCGATGACGCGCCCGTGTTTCTGCTTCAGTTTTTTCTTCCAGATACCCGAAAATGCAAACAAGGCCAGCAGCGCCGCAAAGACGGCGCCCGGAACGATCAGGTCGGAAACGTCGAAATCATTCATGAGTTCATCTCTCTTGTTCTTTCCACGTCATCCCCGCGCAGGCGGGGATCCAGGGGGCCGGGTGCGCAATCCGAATGATGGCGCCTGTGGCTCTGGATCCCCGCCTGCGCGGGGATGACGCGTGATATACACTTATGCCGGCTTAAAACACGCCTGCACGAGCTTTTCAAAAGCGCGGGCCCGGTGGCTGATGCTTTTTTTCACGGCGGGATCCAGTTCCGCAAAGGTTTGCGTATGCCCTTCCGGCAAAAAAACCGGATCGTAGCCAAAGCCTTTATCGCCCCGCGGCGGCCAGACCAGTTGCCCGTCGATCCGCCCTTCGAACGTTTCGATATGCCCGTCCGGCCATGCCAGCGCCAGCACCGATATAAAAAAAGCGGACCGGTCCACCTGACCGGCCAGTCCATCCTCGACCTTTCGCATGGCCATTCCGAAATCCCTTTTCGGGCCGGCCCAGCGCGCGGAATAGACTCCGGGATCGCCGTTCAGGGCCGCGACGCACAAGCCGCTGTCGTCGGCCAGCGCAGGAAGCCCGCTGCCTCCAGCCCCGGCTTTCGCTTTCAGGACCGCGTTTTCCGCAAATGTCGTTCCCGTTTCTTCCGGCTCCGGCAGGCCCAGTTCGCCCGCCGTCACGAATTTCCCTACAAATCCGCCCAGCAGCCCCGCGATCTCCGGCACCTTTCCGGGGTTGTGCGTCGCGATCAGAAGCGTTGTGTCAGTAAAAAGCCGGTGCATTTATAACCTCTGTCACTACCTCTAATCTCCCCCCTCCTGCGCAGCGGGAGGGGGGATCAAGGGGGGAGGGCTTTCTTTTGCGCTGTCCGGGCCAGGACCGCCCTCCCCCTCTAACTCCCCCTCCCGAATACGGGAGGGGGAGGACTATTCATCAAGACCCAGCGCCGCTTTCTGCATTTTTGCCAGATCCGCGCATCCCGCTTTGGCCAGAGTGAACAACGCCTCGAACTGTTCTTCCGTGAACGGTTCCTTCTCCGCCGTACCCTGGATTTCGACGATGCCGCCATGGGTCGTCATGACGAAATTCGCGTCCGTCTCGGCGGTCGAATCCTCAGCATAATCCAAATCCAGAACAGGAACGCCCGCGACGACGCCGCAGGAGATCGCCGAAAC
>JBDHTS010000017.1:0-32896 GCA_039808845.1 Alphaproteobacteria bacterium
GCCTATGGCACACATAAGAAGCACGGCATCATCATTTCGCGCGAGGTGAACGACAGCTGGATCGTCAACAACATTTCCCACAACAACAACCGTTCAGGATTCATGCTGGACCGGTCCAGCGTACGCAACCTGGTGGCGGACAATATTTCCTATGAGAATGGAGCCGACGGGCTGACCCTGTTCGAGAGCCAGGATAACGTCATCATCAATAACCGGATCTACAAGAACGCCAAAAACGGCATGCGGATCCGTAATTCATGGAATATTTTCGCCAGCGACAATATCGTCACGCAGAATGGCGGCGTTGGCGTACAGGTCTATGCCATCGATATTTCCGAGACGGAAGAAGACAGGGATTTCATCCTTGATCCATTTACGCGCAAGGCGTCTATGACATTGACGAACTCGATCGTCGCGCTGAACAAGTCCGGAGTCTTCAAGGCAGCCGCGGTGGATTATTTCCGCCTGTCGCAAATTGAGTTTCTCTGGGACGGAGAAAGGATGTTCCGGGGCGACCTTAACCAACTTTCGGATGAAATCGCTGTCGGGCTTCGGCGCGGCCCCAGGGCTGTGGAAATCGTTCATGGCAGGGACAGTGATGCAGAAGAGGAAGACAGCGACGATTCTGAAAATGAGCCGGGTGAGTAATCTCTGCCATGACCCCCTCCCGCTGCGCAGGAGGGGGATTTTTTATAAGGCCGATCAGGCGGCCAGTCTCTGATCGTATTCGCCGACGTCGCCGAGGCTGGTCAGGTAGCCGTCGATCTCCGCGAAGATTTCATGCATCCGGGCTTTGGAAACCGGGCTTTCGACTACGACCACCAGGGACGGCTTGTTGGACGAGGCGCGGACTAGGCCCCACGTGCCGTCTTCCAGGGTCAGGCGGATGCCGTTCACCGTGTTGACGTCCACGATCTTCTGGCCGGTCACCTGGCCGCCCTGCTCCATGATCTTTTTGTAGTGCGCCGTTACTTTTTCGACGACGCCGTATTTCTTGTCGTCGGCGCAGAAGGGCGACATCGTCGGGCTGCTCCAGGTTTGGGGCAATTCCTCGCGCAGCTGGGCCAGCGAGGCGTCGGCGCGGCGGTCCAGCATGCGGCAGATCGTGACGGCCGTCAGGACGCCATCGTCGTAACCGCGGCCGATCGGCGCGTTCAGGAAGAAGTGGCCGCTTTTCTCGAATCCGGACAGTGCGTTCAGTTCGTTGACGCGGCGCTTGATGTAGGAATGGCCCGTCTTCCAGTAGTCGGTCTTCACGCCGCGCTCTTTCAGAACAGGGTCGCTGTGGTACAGGCCGGTCGATTTGACGTCCACGACGAAGGTCGGGTTTTTGTAGATCGTCGCCAGATCGCGCGCCAGGATGACGCCGATCTTGTCCGCGAAGATCTCCTCGCCCGTGTTGTCGATCACGCCGCAGCGGTCGCCATCACCGTCGAAGCCGAAGCCGACATCCGCGCCGGTTTCCTTCACCCTGGCACTGATCGCATGCAGCATCTCCAGGTCTTCGGGGTTCGGGTTGTAGCGCGGGAACGTGTAATCGAGATTGCAATCCATCTCGATCACTTCCACGCCGATGGCGCGCAGGGCGTCGGGCGCGTAAACGCCGGCCGTGCCGTTGCCGCAGGCCACGACGGCCTTCAGCTTGCGCTTCATCTTGCCTTCTTTCGTGACGTCCTTCAGGTAACGCTCCTTCATATCCGGAATGTATTCGTAGGACCCGCCCTCCTTCGGCTTGCCCTCGCCTTTCAGGACGATGTCCTTCAGGCGGCCCATCAGTTCGGGGCCGAAGGTCATCGGGCGCTCGGCGCCGATCTTCACGCCGGTCCAGCCGTTTTCGTTATGGCTGGCCGTCACCATCGCAACCGCCGGGCAATCCAGTTCGAACTGGGCGAAATAAGCGACCGGCGACAGGGCCAGGCCGATATCCTTCACCTGGCAGCCTGCCTGCATCAGGCCGAGAGCTACGGCGTGTTTGATGGACTGGCTGTAGGCGCGGTAATCGTGGCCGACCACGACGGCGGGCGGATTCTTTTTCAGCTCTTGCACGACCGTGCCGATGCCGAGGCCCAGCTGCTGCGCGCCGCGCAGGTTCAGCTGCTCCGGCGTCAGCCAGCGCGCGTCGTATTCGCGGAAGCCGCTGGGGGCGATCAGCGCTTCGCGCTCGAACGCTTCCGTGTTGGGTACAATCTTGTTTTGCGTTGTCATATTCATCTCCTCTAAAGCGCAATCCATGCATTACGGCCTTCCTGATCCCTGTCTGGGAGAGGAAGGCCGGATAACCCTCGCGCCCTTCGTTCTGAAGGGGTTAAAGCGTTAAAACTTAAACTGCAACTCCGCTACGCCGCGGGTTGCCACCTCGCCATCGCCTTCGGGTCCGAAGGCCGGGCCTGCCTTGAACACGCCAACCATTGTCTTGAAGTTGACGCCGTCGATAATGCCGGCAGGCATGCTCAGTTCCCTCGCCACGTTGACGTTCAGAATGACGTCGACGGCCTGGCCGAGGGATTTGTCTTCACCGTTCAGATCTGCGCTGATGCCGCTGGAAGAAAGCTCCGTCGCGTCCTCAGCCAGATGGTAATAGTGGTAAATGCCGGAAATGTCGCTGGCCTTCAGCAGCGGGACGCCGATCCCCGCAGTCAGGATATGAAGGTTCGACAGGTCGGGACGCAGCGCGAAGCCGTAATGATAAACGGTTCCGGAAGCCAGTCCAAAGCGCGTGGAGTTGCTGTCCAGCCCGGTCTGACGGAATGCGTGGTCATCGCCATCCGCCGGATCGTCATCGCCCGAACCATACGCATAACCCAGCATCAGGAGCGGATTGCCGTATACGGGAAGGGGAATGTTGACCCCGGCGTCAAAGGCCCATCCCAGAACGTCGCTTTCTTCATGGCCGGTCACCGTCCGGTCGCTGCCAGGACCCGCCACGGTCGTCTGCACATCGGACGTACCGGCTACGCCAACCAGGTCCACGCGATATTGAATATCGTCAGCTGCCTTAAAAAACGGCTTCACCTGACCTCGGGCACGAACGCCGCCCCAGAACAGGTCGCCGTCTTCCGTATCCCTGTCTGTAGAACTGACCACTGTTCCGGGCGCTTCCATGCCGGAATGATCGTTCTGCCACATAAAACGGGTTTCAAAGAAATGGTTGTATGTGTACTGCCATGACGTTTCCGCCATGACGCGCATCACATCTTCATTCTGCTCCAGGAAATCGTCGCCCGTCGTCCGGTAGGACATCAGGTTTTCTCCGACAGCCAGAAATGCATTGAAGATCGTCGTGTCGTACATCAGGCGGGCCGCGTCGAAATCGCGGTTCCACCAGAATGCATAGGGCTCGGAGAAACGCTGGCGCCCAACCCGGACTCCCCAGGGGAGATTGCCGAACAGTTCGCGCTCCTCAACCCACAGCTGGCGCAGTTCAAGGAAATCGTCGGAACCGCTGGTTTCGCCGGTATCGAGATCGAGCGTGCTTCCGGCACCGTAGTTTTTGACACCGCGGGCTTCGCCGAAAATGGTCGTCGTATTTGTCAGATCGGCCTGGCCGCGCACTTTCAACTCGATCGACTGGCTTTTCTGGTAATCTTCGTTCTGCGTGCCGAGATCCAGGTTATCGTCGCCGGTATACTGTCCTCTCAGGCTCCCCCCGAACTTGACGTTCTGAATGGGGCCGACGGGGGTTTTGGGCGCTTCCGCCGCCTGCGCGGCACCGGTGATGACCATGCAGGCGCCAGCCAGCAGACAGGATTTCATCTTAATCATAGGTGGACCATTTCCGGGAGAGCGTTTTGGCGTAGGCGATTTCTTCAGGGGTCAGGAGGCTTTCAAGCTTGGTGATTTTATCCGGCGCAACCTCGATACCCTTGCTCTGCGCATAAGTGTACCACGTAAGAGCCTGAGCCGGATTGTACGGGCGTCCTTCAGCTTTCTTTTCATACAAGCCCCCAAGTTTAATCGCCGAGCGGTAGTATCCACCTTTCAGGGCCTGCTTGTAAAATGATTCCGCAAGCTTGTAGCTTTTTTGCTGTTCATAGAGGGTCCCCAGCTGGAAGGCGCCGCGGATATACCCCATGTCGTAAGCTTTATTGTAAAGATCCGCCGCCTTCCGGAAATCCTGCTTCACATATTGACCGTTGTGATACAGGCGACCGTATTCATAATACGCCTGCGGAAAGTCGTGATTCGTCGCATCTTGAAGAAGCTCGATGGCGCGCTTCGGATCGGCCGGACCTCCCTCCCCTTGCAGCAGCATCTGGGCAAGATCGACCTGGGCCTCCGGGATATGATATTCCGAGAGCGTTTCGAGGTGTTTTCTCGCCGTGACGAAATCACCCTGCTGTTGCGCGCGTTCGGCTGTCGGCATGTCGGCGCATGCGCCTAAAGCCAGAACACAGGACAGCAAGGCGACCTTGCGAAGGATGGTGATCATTACGCGGCAACCCTTTTCGGTGTGAACTGGATCGTGTTGCCCTGTTCGTCGTGGCAGACTTCCACGATTTTAAGGTCTTTCTCTCCTTTATTGACCAGCGTGTAGTCGATGCCAGCCGGAATAAAGGCGGTCTGCTGCTGGGAAACGGTCTTTTGCTCCCCTGAGAATTCTATCAGAGCCTGGCCTTCGATAACAGTCCAGAACTTGCTTTTGTGAGCGTGCATGTTCAAGGCGAGCCGTTCGCCGGGCTGCACGATGATCTCACGGACGTTATAACCCGGATGATCGAGCGTTTTGGTCATGCTCCAGGGCTGCAGCTGCGCCGGGGGCTCGATGACTTCGCGCGCGCCGACGGCCTTCAGGCGGTTGACCATGGCTTTCATGGCATCGCCATTGCTTTTGTTGGCGATCAGGATGGAATCCGCCGTCTCGATGATGACGAGGTTGTCGACGCCCGCACAGGCGACCAGCTTGTCGCTGGCCTGGATCAGGCAGTTCGTGGCTTCGTGGCAGGCCGTACGCCCGTCGACGACATTGCCATGCTCGTCTTTCTGGCGAAGCTCCCAAAGGCTTTCCCATGAGCCGATATCGGACCATTGCGGGTTGCAGGGCACCACCGCGACCAGATCGGATTTCTCCATGATGGCCTTGTCGAACGGTTGTTTGCCAATAGCGCTGTACCGCTCGCTGCAGGGTTCGCGATGGTCGTTGGAAAATTTCATGGCGTCCCGGACGGCAGACAGGATTTCAGCTGCGTGTTGTTCGTACTGGCCCAGAACGACATCCGTCCTGAACAGGAACATGCCGCTGTTCCAGAGATATTTACCGTCGGCCAGATAAGACCTGGCCGTTTCGAGATTGGGTTTCTCGACAAACTTCTCGGCCTTATAGATTGCGCCGCCTTCCATGCCCTGCCCCAGGCGGATGTAGCCGTAACCGGTTTCCGGACGGGTCGGACGGATGCCGAACGTAACCAGATGGCCTTTGTCCGCAGCCTGGAATGCATCGCGGAACGCTTCGGCCAAGGCGTTTTCATCGCCAATATGGTTGTCGGCGGGAAGGATCCACATGATGGTGTCGCCGCCGAAAACCTTACTGACGTACGCGGCGGCAAAAGCCACGGCGGCGGCGGTGTCGCGGGCCGAGGGCTCGCTCAGGATGTGATGGACGCCGCCATTCTCCATTTCGACAATCTGGCTATGCACCGACTTGCTGAGCGCGCCTAGGGTGACCGTGACCAGCTGATCGGCCTTGACTCCGGCAATCCGCAGGGCACGGCGCATGGTGTTTTGCAAAAGCGAGAAATCCCCCATCAGGTTCAGAAACTGTTTCGGGTGTTTATCCCGGCTGGCAGGCCACAGACGCGTACCGGAGCCGCCGCACAGGATCACAGGGATGACAGTCTTGGCCATAGGATTCTTCCTCGCTTTTATTAAATTTCAGAATCTACCTCAATGCACAGGGAAAGTGACGTGCGCCGGGCGGTTCGTCAAGCCCACGGGGATTTTTTGGTCCGGGCGGATCTTCACCAGGATCGGTTTCGCGGCATAGGCCATGTCCGCCGTCACGGGAGCGGTCGATTCGACCATCCCGGATTCCAGCGTTTCGACGCGTCCGGTGAAAGCGGCCTTGGAGCCGAACACGGTGATGTGCGCTTTCGTTTCCGGAGCCAGGCGGGCCGCTTCGCTCGGTGCAATCTCGGCCACAATCCAGGGGGCCGCGGTCGTCGGGACCAGCGTGAACAGGCGTTCTCCCGCGCGGACGTACTGGCCTTCCTGCGCGTAACGTTTGACGACGAAGCAATCGCAGTTGCTGGCCAGAAGCGCGCCTGGCGCGCCGGCGGAAGCGCCGATCTGGCCAATAGGCTGGCCAGGCTGGACCAGAGTGGCTTCGGGATCCAGCTGGGACTTGAAGAATCCGTCCCCCGAAGCGCGGACTTCGACGACAGGCGCGGAAATCACCGCGTCCGAGGATTTCAGGACGAACATGCTTTCGTACAGGTTCCCCAGGATGAAGTAAGCGGCAACCAGGCCAAGGACGACCACTGCGGCCAGACCTGGAAGCTGACGCCGGAAGTCAATTTTCATGGCTTCCTGAGCGTTGGCCAGGGCATGTTTGCGCTCCTTGACGAAATTATTGCGGGCGGCCACGTTCAGCAGATCCCCTGAAGCGACCACGTCCCCGGAGACATAAGCCTTAAGAATATGGTTTATAAGGGAGATTTGTTCAGGATTTAGGTCTACGAAAACGCAGCCGACGATTTTTTCGGCTTCGTTGGCGTGCTGAACCGTCGCAGACAGGTTCACATCCATAGAAAACGTGCTGAAAGGCAGGCGAAGACGCAGCTTCATCGGCTGTCCGCGGGTGAATTTCCCGGCAATGCCGCGAATGGCGACGCCCCCTGAGGAAAGATCCTTGACATCGTATTCCCGGCCATCGACTTCGGCTTTGGCGGGAAGGGGTACGCGCACATGCTGGCGCTGGGCTTCAGATTCGTGGACGATCTGCGGTTTTACGGCTGCATTCATGGGTATAAGACCTTTGCAAGAAATTTTGTCGCACATCCCCATACCAATGAGTATGGAAAACTGCAAGAAAATTTATTTTGCGTTGCACCAAAATTTTGTGGAATTAATTCCGAAGTTTCCAGATATATAAAGCACCAGATCGAACCTTCTGTAAACATTTAAGTAGAGAGGCCTAAATTATGTCCAAAAGCGCAGCTGCCGTCAGCAATCTCGCCGCTTATAAAATCGGCGATACAGACAATCGTCCCTGGGGAACCTATACCGTTACCGGCGTGGGCATGAACAAGGCAGGCGAGGAATATTGTGAAAAAAGCATCACGGTCAATCCGGGCCAGGCGCTCTCCCTGCAATCGCATGAATACCGCCGCGAACACTGGACAGTGGAAAGCGGCGTTCTGACCGTCATCTCCGACGACCAACGCCTTGAACTCAAAGCCGGACAGGACGTACGCCTGCCCCAGGGCGCCATCCACTGCATGGCGAACCTCGGCAAGGAGCCATGCATTGTGAAAGAGCTTCAGGAAGGACTCTGCCGCGAAGACGATATTAAACGTTACGTCGACTCCTATGGCCGCGCCACGGAGACTTTGACCTCGCCAAAAGCGGAGGCGAGCATCGCGCTCTATAATGGGATCCTGTCCGAAATCAGAAAAGGCGCCTGAGCGAAAACGCTTCAGGGTTTATGGCTGCTTCGCATGTGAACGCCGTCAGGGAACCTGCAGGCCGTGTTTTCTATTCTTAAAGCATGTCTTTGCAGGGAGAGGACGGGCGTCTGGAGCGTATCCATCAAAAAGCCGGAGGGGGCGCCTTCCGGCGTTTCCTCGTGCGCCTTGTGGACAATATCAGCCAGGACAATATCGGCCTGACGGCGGCAGGCATCGCCTTTTATTTCCTGATGGCAAGCTTTCCGGCGATTGCCGCCGCCATATCGCTTTACGGCCTGTTTGCGGACGCGACGGTCATCCCGCAGCAGATGAGCGTACTCGATCATTTCCTGCCCGGCGACGCATTGCGCCTTTTGACCGGACAGGCGTTGAAGATTGCCGGCGCGGGCGGCAACGCCCTCAGCGCCGGCGTCATCCTTGGTCTGCTGTTTACGATTTACAGCACGACCCAGGGCACGAAGGCGCTCATCACAGGATTGAACATCGCCTATAACGAGAAGGAGCGGCGGAGTTTCCTCCTGCTCAATATCACGGCTTATATCCTGAATGTTTTTCTGCTGGTTTTCTTTCTGCTGTCGCTCAGCCTGGTCGCCGTTCTTCCCGCCTTTTTTGCCTTGATCCCCGTACCGGGCGCGCTTGGCTCCATTCTGCTGCTGTCGCGCTGGCCGATCATGTGCGTTCTTGCGTTGCTGGCGCTTTCGGTTCTTTACAGCATCGGTCCCAGCCATTCGAGGCCCGGATGGAAACCATTCAGCTGGGGCGCGGGCGTTACGACAGTCCTCTGGCTTATGATGTCCCTGGCGTTTTCCTGCTACGTCTCGAATTTTAGCAGTTATAACGAAACTTACGGCTCTCTCGGCGCGGTCGTCATCCTTCTTCTCTGGTTCTGGATGACGGCCGTCGCGATTTTGCTGGGCGCGGAATTCAACGCCACGCTTGAGCAGCACAATTCCTGGAAAGAAAGCTCTGGAAAAAACTGAATCCGTTCAAGCCGCTTCAAGCTGATTTAAAGCCTGGCTGAACTTTTTATGCGAGGCTTCCGCCTTGCTGCGGCGTTGCTTATGCTCTTCCAGGACCTCTTCCGGGGCGTTGGCAACGAACTGGTCATTGTTCAGCTTCTGATCGATTTTCTGGATATCGGAAGACAGCTTCTCGATCTCTTTCTTCAGGCGTGCCCGTTCCTTGTCCAGGTCGATGATGCCCGCAATGGGCAGCGCGAGGGTTGCTTCGTCGAGAACTGTCTGCACCGATCCTTTGGGGGCGGCGCCGGTTAAAAGCTCAACCTTCTCCAGCCGCGCCATGCGGCGGATGATCTCGTCATAGGATTCCAGGCGCGTTCTGGTCTGCGCCGAAGCGTCCTTGACCAGCAAAGTAATTTTCGCGCCCGCGGGCACGTTCATGTCGGAGCGTACGCTGCGGATTTCTGAGATGAAGCGGATAAGCCACGACATTTCTTCGGAAGCACCGGGATAATTAAAAACAGACGGGTATTCAGGCCATGAGCTCGTGAGCAGCATGGTGCCTTTAGGGCGCGCCACCATCTGCTGATAAAGTTCTTCCGTAAAGAAGGGCATAATAGGACTCAGCAGGATTAAAACTTGATCCAGAACCCAGGCTGTAGCGGCGCGAATTTCACTTACAACCGCGTCATCCCGCAGTGAAGCAGAGGATTCTTCCTCGTCCGCATCCTGTCTGGAGAGAAGCGGCTTGGTGAATTCAAGATACCAGTCGCAGAACGTATGCCAGACGAAGTGATAGATCGCATTGGCCGCATCGTTGAATTTATACGTTTCAATGGTGAGCCTGACCATTGCTTCCAGTCCGCGGACTTCGGAGACGATCCATTTGTTAGGCGTGTAAGTGATTTCAGAGGGATCGAACCCGTCGACGGGCGCGCAGCCGTTCATCTGGCAATACCGCGCGGCGTTCCAGATCTTGGTGCCGAAGTTGCGGTAGCCCTCGACACGTTCTTCGGACAGCTTGATGTCGCGCCCTTGAGCCGCCATGGCGGTCAGGGTGAAGCGAAGCGCGTCCGCCCCATATTTGCCGATCAGGTCCAGGGGATCGATGATATTGCCCTTGGACTTTGACATTTTTTGTCCTTTGGCGTCGCGCACCAGGGCGTGGATGTAAA
Organism: Alphaproteobacteria bacterium; assembly: GCA_039808845.1. Lineage (GTDB taxonomy): Bacteria > Pseudomonadota > Alphaproteobacteria > Micavibrionales > Micavibrionaceae > JBDHTS01. The sequence goes on from JBDHTS010000017.1 coordinate 9,757, forward strand.
CCGTTTTGAACGGCACTTCGCCCATGAAATGGATTCCCATCATCATCATCCGGGCAACCCAGAAGAAGATAATGTCGAACCCTGTCACCAGCACATCGCCGGGATAGTATTTATCCAGTTCGCGCGTTTTGTCCGGCCACCCCAAGGTAGAGAACGGCCACAGCGCCGAACTGAACCATGTATCCAGAACGTCCGCGTCTTGGTTCAGGCGAACCTTGTCGCCGAATTGTTCTTTTGCCTGTGCCAGAGCTTCTTCTTCTGTCTCGGCGACGAATACCGCCCCTTCCGGCCCATACCAGGCCGGGATTTGGTGCCCCCACCATAGCTGGCGGCTGATGCACCAAGGCTGAATGTTTTCCATCCATGTGTAATAGGTGTTTTCCCACTGCTTCGGCACGAATTCCGTCTTGCCGGTACGGACGGCTTCAATCGCGGGCTGCGCCAGCGTATGGGCGTCAACATACCATTGATCGGTCAGGAACGGCTCGATGACCACGCCGGAACGGTCGCCGTAGGGAACGGTATGCTTGATGTCCTGGACTTCGACCAGCAGATCGAGTTCCTCCAGTTCCTTGAGGATTTTTTTCCGCGCCTCATAGCGATCCAGGCCCTTGTATGGACCCGGCACGTTATCGTTCATGCAGGCGTTGATGTCGAAAACATTGATCATCGGCAGGTTATGGCGCTTGCCGACCTCGAAATCGTTGAAATCGTGCGCCGGCGTGATTTTCACCGCGCCGCTGCCGTGTTCCGGATCGGCATAATCGTCCGCAACGATAGGAATCAGACGGTTGGTGATCGGCAGAACGGCGAACTTGCCGACTAAGTGCTTATACCGTTCGTCCTCCGGGTTCACGGCAACGGCCGTATCGCCCAACATCGTTTCGGGGCGCGTTGTCGCGACCGTGATGAATTCTTCCGTGCTGCCCTCGATGGGATAGCGGATATGCCACATATGGCCTTTGACTTCTTTCTGCTCTACCTCAAGGTCGGAAATCGCGGTATGGAATTTCGGGTCCCAGTTGACGAGACGCTTGTCGCGGTAGATCAACCCTTCGCGATACAGCTGCACAAAGACCTTGCGAACGGCGCGGGACAGGCCCTCGTCCATCGTGAACCGTTCGCGCGGCCAGTCGGGCGTCGCGCCGAGGCGGCGCAGCTGGCTGACGATCGTGCCGCCGGATTGCGCCTTCCATTCCCAGACGCGGTCGAGAAACGCCTTGCGTCCCATCGCCTTCCGGGACTGGCCTTCGCCTTCCAGCATTCGCTCCACCACCATCTGCGTCGCGATTCCGGCGTGGTCGGTACCGGGCTGCCACAGCGCGTCCTTTCCCCGCATGCGGTTATATCGGGTCAGGATGTCCTGCAGGGTCATGTTCAGCGCATGCCCCATATGCAGGCTGCCCGTCACATTGGGCGGCGGCATCATCACGGCGAAGGGCGCGCGGTTGCCCTCCGGCTGCGCGGCAAAGGCCCCGGATTTTTCCCACCGGTCGTACCAGGCGGATTCCACGGCGTCGGGCTGGAAGGTTTTCTCTAGCATTTCAATCCTCTGAACAGAGGATTGTTTTACTCGTCCCGTGCCTGGCGGGCAAGCTTTTCAAGCTCTTTCTGGACAAGCTTTTCGATCAGCGGCGGAAGATTGGAATCCAGCCATTCCCGGAGCATCGGGCGCAGCATGTCGCGGGCGATGTCCTCCAGCGTAATGCCGGAGGGGTGGGACGGACGCTCCACAAGGATATTATTGGTCAGCCGCGAAAACCCGTGCATCGTGGCCGCCGCGGCCGACTGCGTGAAGATCGACTCGCCGTCCGGCTCCGGTGGAGGGGGCGGAGGGGGTGGCGGCGCGGCCCTGGGCGGTTCGGGCCTGAAAATGGGTGCGGGAGCCAGCTCTGGTTCAGGATCCGGTTCGGCGTCGCGCAGGGCGATCTGGATCGGCGGCTCGTCGGCATCGCCTATGCGGTCCGTCAGTTCGAAAACATCATCGCCGGCCGGAGAAGCGGGTTCCGGGTCGGGTTCTGGCGCCGGAGCCGCAGGGGCGGAATCGCCTTCATCGTCAGAAATGATCTGACGGATAGAGGCGAGGATCTCCTCGATCGACGGTTCCTGTTCAGGCGCTTTTTCGGGCATATACGGAAGCCGTTAGGGGCACATCAGTGACAACGCATTCATATTCAACCAATTTTGGTACATTGATTGCAGCTTGTCAAAGCCCGATCAATAGTCCGCCTTTTCCAATTCAACATCCATCCCCAGAATTTTGTCCTCGGCGTGGCGCAGATGGGCGCCATGATCCTCCGCCGCATCGCTGAAACCAAGGGCTTCGGGGGTCAGCAGACCCAGGTTCCGGGCCAGCGTGAATTCGGCCACGATCTCGTCCCGGCGGGCGGAGGCCAGAGAGGTCCGCGCATTCAGCACTTCCAGCCCCGCGTCCAGCTCGTCGAGAATCGTCCGCGTGCCCAGCTCCGTCTCCTTCTGCACGCCCTGCAACGCCGCTTCCGCCGTGCGCACCTGGATTTCCCTTGCCTTGATGGTGGCATGGGCGGTCTGCAGGTCGTCCCAGCTGGATACCGCATCGCGCTCGGCATCCCGGCCGGCAGCCAGGACGCTCAAGTACCGACGGTTCGCCTCATGCTTCGCCTGCCGGACACGGGAACGCACCGATCCCGCTTCATAAAGCGGGATGGTCGCGCTGACGCCGATCGTGCGTTCCGTCGCCTCGTCCACCAGCCCCGGCTGCGGGTCGAACTGGCGGTTCCAGCTTCCGTTCAGGGACAGGCGCGGCAGCAATTCGCCGAAGATCGTGTCCACGTCGGCCTGCGACGCTTCATGAAGATAATGACCGGCGATAACCAAGGGGTTGTCGCGCCGCGCCTGCCCCGCTACACCGTCGCGCCCGGCGGGAAACGCAAAGGACAGGACGGGATAGCCCATCAGTCCCGGTTCCATGCCGGTCAGAGATTTATAGACCGCCCCCGCCTTGTTCATGCCGCCTTCCGCCTCCGCCAGCAAAGCGTCGGCCCCGGCCATGCGGGATTCCCCCTGCGCGATATCCGTCGAGGTGGCGTCCCCCGCCTCGAACCGCGCGCGGGAGGCGTCGAGCTGTTTCCCGATCAGGGATCTGTAGTTCCGCACCAGCGATACCCGCGTCGCGGTTTCCAGCAGATTCATATAGGCCGTGGTGACGTTCAGCATCAGCTGCTGTTCCGCGTCGTTCAGCAGGGCCGTCTGGGCGCGGACGGTGTTGCGGGCGCTGCGTGTCGCCGTCACGGTGCGCCCGCCTCGATAGAGCGGTTCGCTGAAGTTGACGCCGATCGTTTTTTCTGTCGTGCCGCTGCCGCCGAAATTGTCGCCGTCCAGCCAGGCCTTCGTTATGCCCGCCGTCGCGTCGGCGCTCGGCTTCCAGCCGGCCTGCGCCTGGGGCACCAGTTCCTGCGTGGCGTGCAGTTCTTCCCGCGCCGCCTGGATATTGGGGTTGGTGCGCCATGCATGGCGCAGAATGTCCTCCAGCCTCTGAAGGTTTTTCGGGGCAGGCTCACCCGCATGTCCGGCGGCGGGAACCAGCAGGCAAAGCGCCGCCAGCGCCATCCGCCCGTATCTCAGGGCTGGCTTATCGATCACGTTGCATCCTCCGCTAATGGAAACGTTTCAATCCGTCAGGTCCGGAAGGAAAACCCCGGCCTGGCCGCCATATCCGGCACATAAGGCGTCAACGCATCGAACAGCACTTTCGACGAATGCTGGCCGTTCGGCAGCTTCGTCGCCAGAATTCCCTTGCCGTCCGTCTGCCCCGCCTTGCGCAGCACCCCGACCAGGCGCCCGCCTTCCTTCAATTGCGCGATCAGGTCCAGCGGAATCTCCGCCATCGACCCGTTGACCAGGATCAGGCTGTACGGCCCCTCTTCCGGGCAACCGCGCTCCGCCGTGCCGCGCGCGACCTCGATATTGTGGCAGCCCATGTCGTCCCACACGCGGCGGGCTGCGTCCATCGCGCCCGCCTGGCTTTCCAGCGCCACGACCGCCCCCGCCATCTTCGACAATACAGCGGCGGGATAGCCCGTGGCGTCGCCCACGCTCAGCACGGTATCCGCATGATGCGGCGCGGCGGACTGCACCATGCGCGCGAAGATCAGCGGCTCCATCAGGAACGCCCCGCCGCCGAGCGGCAGGTCCTCGTCGATATAGGCCAGATCCTGCTTACCCTGCGGCACGAAACGCTCGCGCGGCACGGTGCGCAGGATGTCCAGCAGCACGGGGTCGATCACGCCCATCGTCGCGATCTGGCTGTCCACCATATTCCTGCGGGCCTGGTTGTAATCGATCGTCGTCACCATCATCTCTTTAATAAATCCCCTGGAGCCCGGACAGACAACCCGGCCGATGCGGCCATGCCGCCACGGCGAATTGCGCAGGATTCATTCTGTACCGGAATCGCTCCCGCTTGGCGAGGGGATTCCGGGCATGCATACCGGCATATTGCGCGGACGCCGCCGGGGAAACGCCGCAGCCATGTCCGCCGCTTCGTTTTCCCGCTGGACGCCGCCGCCGGAAAAATGCTAAGGGAGAAGCCTTGCCTTCTCAAGCAATGGCGCGGTGGCCGAGTGGTCAGGCAGAGGACTGCAAATCCTTGTACGCCGGTTCGATTCCGGCCCGTGCCTCCAGTTTTTTGAAGAGTTCGCTTAGACGGGCAAGACTGTTTTCCATTATCGAAACGCATCATGCCCATCAAAATTCCCAACAACCTTCCTGCCCGCGCCGTCCTTGAGGCGGAGCGGGTGCCGCTGATCCTGGAGGACCGGGCGTTGCGGCAGGATATCCGGCCGCTGCAGATCGCCCTGCTCAACCTGATGCCGGACAAGATCCAGACGGAGACGCAGATCCTGCGCGTTCTGGGGGCGACGCCGCTGCAGATCGAGATGACGCTGCTGCGCCCCGGTTCTCATGAATCGAAAAACACGCCGAAGGAACATCTGCTGGCCTTCTACCGCACATGGGAGGAAGTGAAGGACCGGAGGTTCGACGCCCTGATCGTCACCGGCGCGCCGGTGGAGCATCTGCCGTTCGAGGAGGTCACGTACTGGCCCGAACTGGCCGCAGCGATGGACTGGGCCGCCACGCATGTCTACAGCACGTTTTTCGTCTGCTGGGGGGCGCAGGCGGCGCTGCATCATTATCACGGCCTGCCCAAGCATGATGTCGGATCGAAACGCTTCGGCGTCTATCTGCACCGGACTCTGAAGCCGTTCGAGCCCCTGACCGCCGGGTTCGACGATTTCCTGTTCGTGCCCGTTTCGCGCCATACGGAAATCCGCCATGACGACGTGGCGCGGAAGCCGGAGCTGGATATTCTGGTGGAGTCGGAAGGCAGCGGGATCTGCCTGATCCAGGAAACGGCGGCGCGGCGCGTCTATATGTTCAACCATCTGGAATACGATGCCGAGACCCTGCGCCGGGAATATGAGCGTGACCGCTCGGCGGGCATGGGCACGGCCCTGCCCTTCAATTATTTCCCCGACAACAACCCGGATCTGGCCCCGCGCATGACGTGGCGGGCGCACCGTAACCTGCTGTTCAGCAACTGGATCAACATGGTCTATCAGGGCACGCCGTACAATCTGGACGCCCTGCCCGCCAGCCCGCCGGGGTTTGGCGCTTAGTTATCCCCTCTTCCCCACGGGGAGAGGGGGAAGATGGTGAAAAAAACGCTGGAAATCGTCGGGCCGATAGATTATCACTCCCTATCACCACGCTGTTCCTCGGTAGCTCAGCGGTAGAGCAGGCGACTGTTAATCGCCTGGCCGCAGGTTCGAATCCTGCCCGGGGAGCCATTTTTTCCAAAACTTGCAGATGGCGGTCAGAACTCAAGGCGTTTGGCAACTGCGCGCGCACCATACTGGAAAAACGAGGCGGAGAGTTGAAGAACACCCAGTTCTCCTGCGTAGCGCCTGTAGATATCCCAGTTTCCTGCGGCCATTTTCAGGAAATGGCTGGAAAGAGATCCGTGCCCTTGCCGGAAACGTGTAAGGTCCATATCAAGGCCGCAGGCCCTGTGTCCTTGTTTTAATAGTGAAATCCATAAAGCCGTATCATCGCGCCCATGCGGCACATCTTCGGGCATATGAAGCGGACCGGTCATGGAACGGTCTATCATGGAGCTGCTGAAGGGAATGCATGTGTTGCCGAGATATCCTTTATAGTCGATCTCGGCTACGGCAGGAATATAATGGCCTTCAGTCATGCCATCCCCGGAAATGCGCCTCATGCCGGTATAGGAAATGGCGCATTCTTTCTGACGCATAAAATCAATCTGCCGCTGAAGCTTTTTCGGCATGAACATATCGTCGCCATCCAGAAAAGCAACGAAGCGGCCTTGGGCTTGGCCAAGAGCAACGTTACGGGGCCTGGCCGGTCCGCCGGTATTTTCATCCAGACGAATATAATGGATGTTGGGTAAACTTTCGGTCATTGACCGAACAATTTCTTCTGTCGCATCGGAAGAATGGTCGTCAACGATCCACATATCCCAGTCTTGAAAAGTTTGCGCCTGCACGGAATTGATGCAATCGCCTATATAGCTTTCCGCGTTATAAGCCGCAGTAATAACGGAAACAGTTGGTTTTGGCATCTTATTGCTCCCAGCCATGGCAATATATTATAATATTATGACAAAATCAACCGTCATCGAACGTATCGCATGATTTTATAGTGCCCGCCTTCAATCCTTCCAGAAACCAGTGTCGGCGCTGCGCGGAGGAGCCGTGGGTAAAAGAGTCGGGGACGACATAGCCCTGCCCTTCCTGCTGCAGGCGGTCGTCGCCGATCTGGCTGGCGGCGTTCAGGGCCTCGTCGATATCGCCGGTTTCCAGGATATGATTGTCGGCCTGCACATATTGCGCCCAGACGCCGGCATAGCAATCCGCCTGAAGCTCCAGGCTGACGGACAGCGCGTTGGCCTCGGGTCGGGACGCACGCCTTTGCAGGGCTGTCACTTTCTGCGCAGTGCCCTGCAGCGCCTGGATATGATGGCCGACTTCATGCGCGATGACATAGGCGCGGGCAAAATCGCCCGGTGAGTTCAGGGCGTTCTCCAGATCCTTGAAAAAGCCGAGGTCCAGATAGACTTTTCCATCCAGCTGGCAATAAAACGGGCCGGTCGCCGATTGCGCGAAGCCGCAGGCGGAGTCGATCCCGCCCGTAAACAGGACCAGTTTCGGCTGAATATAGGAAACGCCCGCGGTCTCCGGCAGATGGCGCGTCCAGACATCCTCGGTGCTGCCCAGGATAGCGGAGACGAAATCAGCCTCCTGTTTTTCCTCCTCCGCCGATAGCTGGCTGCGCGGCGGCTCCATGTTCATGATGTTGCTGGCCAGAAACTGGAATGGATCGCCGCCCAGAAGATAGACGACGAATGCGGCGGCCAGAAGAGTGCCGCCTCCGCCCGCAATCGCAACGGGCCGGGCGCCCCGGCGGTCCTCGATGTTGGAGCTTCTCCGGACGCCGCGCCACAGCATGATGGTTTCCTTTCCTGAGAAGAATAACGGTTACCGCTTCGCCCGGTTCCTTTCAAGGGGAACTGAATAAGCGTAACGGCGTTGATAACCTGACCCTTCATTTTTTGAACAAGGAAAAATCACCATGACCGCCACGAAAGTAAAAGACCTGATGGCCGCCAACCCCGCGCTGATCGCACCGGACGCAACATTGCAGGAGGCCGCACGCAAAATGCAGGAACTCGACTGCGGGTTTTTGCCCGTTGGGTCTGCAGGTAAAGCCGAAGGTATCCTGACCGACCGCGACATCATCATCCGCGCCGTCGCGGAGGGCAAAAACCCCGCCCAGGAAAAGGTCCGCGATTATATGACGAAGGAAGTCTGCGCTTGTGAAGAAGGCGACACCCTGGAGGACGCGGCGGAAATCATGAACGAAAACTCGGTCAGCCGTCTGGTCGTCCGGGATGGCAGCGGAAAAATCTCCGGCGTCCTGACCTTCGGACGCATCATCCGTTCCAATGACAATCGTGAAGAAACCAGCACGGTCGTCGACTGCGCCACGGGCCAGGCTGCGTAATTGAATATTTTAGTGGTTATCCTTCATAAAAGGCCGTCATCCTCCGCGAAAGCGGAGGATCCATAATCGAAATGTCGAATTTTGAGCGCAATAGTAAACATCCTGATTATGGATCCCCCGGACGAGCCGGGGGATGACTGCTAGAAGGATTGAAAATCCGGCGGCTCAATGCGCGCCGGATTTTTCATGCGCGGATACAGCCTGCTCTTCCGCCGCCAGCTTCCGCTCGACATCGCCCGGAGAACCGGTACGGCGCGCAATCAGGCTGTAAGCCACAGGCACGATGAACAGGGTCAGAAGAGTCGCGATACACACACCGAACAAGACGACCGTGGCGATAACGGCCCGTGTCTCGGATCCTGCCCCGCCGGAAAGCATCAAGGGCACCGCGCCCGCCGCCGCCGTAATGCTGGTCATCAGGATGGGACGAAGACGCAGTTCGGCGGCCTGAAGCAACGCCTGCATGAACTCGACGCCTTCATCCCGCAACTGGTTGGCGAACTCGACGATCAGAATTCCGTTTTTCGCCGCCAACCCCACCAGCATGATCATGCCGATCTGGCTAAACAGGTTCAGTGTGTTTCCCGTCAGGTACAATCCCAGCAATCCCCCCACGACCGCCAGTGGCACAGTCAGAATAATGACGAAGGGATGCACATAGCTTTCAAACTGCGCCGCCATGACCAGGAACATGACGGCAATCCCCAACAGAAACACGAAAAAGACCGATCCGCCGGAATATTTGTAGTCCTGGGACTGCCCCTTATAATCGATGATGACGTCTTCCGGCAGATACTGGTGCACCAGCCCTTCGAGATATCCCAAAGCCTCGCCCAGCGTGTATCCGGGCTTCAGGTCGGCGTCGATGGTAATGGCGCGAACCCTGTTATACCGGCTGAGCGTCCGGGAATCCGCGTATTCGTCGATATGCACCAGATTGGCCAGCGGGATCAGCTGTGCCGTGCGGGCGGAACGGACATAGATATTCTCCATATTGGTCGCCGTCTGCTGGGCGGTACGCTCACCTTCGATGATGACATCGTATTCCTCACCGTCGTCGATATAGGTCGTCACACGCCGGGAACCGAGCAAAGTCTCCAGAGTGCGTCCGATCGAGGATACGGTCACGCCCAGTTCCGCCGCACGGTCGTAATCGATCCGCACCTGATACAACGGTTTCGTTTCCTTGTAATTCCAGTCGACGCTGACCAGGCCGGGATTGTTCGCATTGATCTTGTCCAGCAGGATGTCACGCCATTCGGCCAGTTCTTGGTAGGTCCCGCCGCCGATGACGAACTGCACGGGTTTTGATGAGCCGCCCGCGAAGCCCTGCCGCATAACGGGGAACGCCTTGACCCCTGGCAGAACAGAGAGTGTTCCGCGCACCTCATCCATAATCTTCCGGGCGGGCCGGCGCTTGCCCCAGTCGGCCAGAACGCAGACGACGTTGCCGCTGTTGAAGCTGGCGCCGCTGCCGAACCCGCCCGGCGCACGCACCAGAAGGCTTTCGATCTCCCCGCTTTTGACATACGGCATCAGGCGTTTTTCGATTTCATCCATATATTGTTTCATGTAGGCGAAAGACGCACCTTCGGGACCTGTCACATTGATGATGAAGGCACCCCGGTCCTCGCGCGGCGTGTATTCCGCCGGGATGGATTTATAAAGCAGGAACGCTGCGCCAATGATCAGCAGGAAAGCGATCATGGTCACCAGCGGCCGTGCGATCAGCGCTGACAAGGCGCCAGCATATCTTTTCCGGAGGCGCACCATGACGGCGTCGACCCGGTCAATCAGCCGGCGCTTGCCCGATTGATCGGCCCCGGTGTTTTTCAGGATTTTGGAAGCCAGCATGGGCGAAAGGGTCAGGGCGACAATTCCCGAAAACGATACGGCCGCCGCCAGCGCAACCGCGAATTCAGAGAACAACCGTCCGACATCGCCTTCAAGAAAGGTAATCGGCACGAAAACGGCGACCAGGACCAAGGTTGTGGCGACGACCGCAAATCCCACTTGCCGGGTCCCCCTATATGCGGCCAGCAAGGGCGGTTCGCCCTCCTCCCGCATCCGGCGCACGATATTTTCCAGCACCACGATGGCATCGTCCACCACCAGACCGATCGCCAGCACAAGAGCCAGAAGCGTCAGAAGGTTGATCGTGAAGCCAAAGGCATAAAGCACGATAAAGGTTGCGATCAGTGATACCGGAACCGCCATGGCAGGCACAAGGGTCGCCCGCAGGTTACCGAGAAAGAGATAAATCACCAGAATGACCAGCGCGATGGCAATGCCCAGGGTGACGTAAACTTCATGCACCGCCTTCTCAACGAAAACGGACGTGTCGTAGCTCACTTCAATGGACATATCCTTGGGCAGGTTTTTATTGATGCGCTTCGCCTCCGCCCGCGCCGCACGCGCGACTTCGATCGTATTGCCCGTCGATTGCTTGATGATGCCGAGACCTACGCGCGGCGCTCCATTGCCGCGATACAGCACGCGGTTTTCAACCGTTCCCTTTTCCACGCGCGCAACATCGCCCAGGCGAATGAGATAGCCGCCTTCTCCTCGTGTCAGGACAAGTTTTTTGAAATCCTCTTCCGTACGAAACGTCCGGTCGATCCGTACCGTGAACTGGCGATCCACGGATTCAAAACTGCCCGCGGGAAGTTCGACGTTCTCGGTGCGCAAAGCGTTCTCGACATCTTCCACGGTCAGGCTGCGCGCGGCCAGCTGGCTGCGGTCGATCCAGATCCGCATGGCATAGCTTTGGCCGCCGCCGACCCGGACGCTGGCGACACCGTCCAGAATGGAGAAGCGGTCCACCAGATAGCGCTCGGCATAATCGGTCAATTCCATGGTGGTGCGGTCGTTGCTGATCAGGCTCAGCCAGATGATGACGTCGTCGCTGGCATCCACTTTCTGCACTTCCGGCGGATCGGCTTCCTCCGGCAGGTCGCCCGCGATGCTGGCAATGCGGTCGCGCACATCGTTGGCGGCGGCTTCGATGTCGCGGTCGATACTGAATTCCAGAGTTACCCGGGACTGGCCATCCTGGCTGGACGACTCGATATAGTTAATTCCTTCTATCCCCGCGATACGGTCTTCGATCAGTTCCGTCACCCGCGTTTCGACGATGCTCGCCGACGCGCCGGTATAGGTCGTGTTGATGGTAACGATAGGAGGATCGATATCCGGATATTCCCGCAACGGCAGCCGGGTAAAGGCCACAATCCCGAAGGCAATGAGCAGAAGGGAGATAACAGACGCAAAAACAGGACGCTTGACGGAAAAATCGGACAGGAACATCAGTCTTTGCCTTTTTTATCCTGGCCGTCCGTTGCATTATCAGCCTTGTCCAGCAAAGTAGAAAGATCTTCGCCACCTTTCTCTATGGCCAGGACTTTCACAGGCTGGCCCGGCCGTGCGTTCATCGAGCCGTGCGTTACCACCTTCTCTCCCTCTGCCAGCCCCTGGATTATTTCTACTTCGCCCGGTTGGCGCATGCCGATCACAACCTTCTTTTTCTGGGCGATGGCTGGCGGTGCGCTATCGTCGACTGCCAGCACATAATTATCCTGCCCCTCGGGGATCAGGGCGTTCTCCGGCACCACAACGGATTCACGCGGATTGCTGAACAGGATGACGCTCATCAGCAATCCGGGCTTAAGCATATGCGCTTCATTAGGGAGAAGCGCACGGACGGTAATGGACCGGGTGACAGGATCAATTTGACTGTCCACACTGGATACCTGTCCTTTAAACTCTGTTTTGCCGAACTCTCGCGCCGTTGCCGCAATAGGCGCGCCCGGCTTCAGATCTGTCTGAAAGACCGAAGGAACCGCAAAATCCAGTTTCATAACGCTGTCGTCGTCGATTGACGTGATTTTCGAGCCCGGTTGAAGCAAGGCGCCGACGCTGAGATTGCGGAGGCCGAGAACGCCTGCGAATGGCGCCGTGATCAGATAGTTCCCAAGTTTCGATTCCGTTTCACGCAAACGGGCCTGTGCGGCATCGTAATCGCGCTTCCGTTCGTCCAGAGCGGATTCGGACGCGGCATTGTTTTTGACCAGGTTCTTGACGCGTTCCAGTTGGCGGGACGCTTCCCCGGCCAGCGCGCGTGCCTGATCCAGCTGCGCCTTCTCTTCCCCGCTGGCCATTTCGACCAGAACCTGGCCTTTTTCGACCCGCTGGCCGTCGGTGAAGTTGATGGCCGTGATCGTTTCGGTAACCGTAGCCGTCAGAGTGACCGTTTCATTGGCCCGTAACGTGCCGAGCGCCTCGACACGATCCGCAAGTTTTTCCTTTTTGGCTACCGCTACAATGACATTCGCCGCCTGCTGCGGGCTTTTATCTTGAGCTATGACGTTGACGGGCAAGATGAAGAATGCGGCGGCCAAACCGGCCAATGCAGGTTTTTTCATGATTATTCCTGATTAAATACAAACAGATGCGTCAAAGCGCCCTGCTATTATACGCCGTCTTTATGTATTTCCTTCGGCGAAAAAATCCAGAGAGTTAAAATTACGCCAACCATTGATTAGTCCCTCCCCCTCAAGGGGGAGGGCTGGGGTGGGGGTTCACGGACCGCTGATTTTGCGCTCAAAACCCTCAGCTTGTACGCCCTCCCCAACCCCTCCCTCAGGGAGGGGCTTTAGAGTTGTGCTTGCATGATAGATTTAACCCAGATTTTTTTCCTGGAATTGGAAAGGAAGGCTGCCGTTATCCTGATCACGGGCAGGAATTTGCAGGGTCCATTCCCCGCAGGTCTCGCTCTTCATATTGCGCAGGATGATCCGCGCCCCCATACCATAGGTCAGATAAGTCCAGACCCATGTGACGAAAACCGTCATCCGGTTGCGGAAACCGGTCAGGAACATGATATGCACCACGCCCCAGATCAACCAGGCGAACAAACCGCTCATCTTGATCATACCGGTCTGCATGACGGCGGCGTTGCGTCCGATCGTCGCCATTGTGCCCAGGTCGACATAACGGAACTTCTTGGTAAACGCCTCGCCTTTGACGCGGGCCGATAGCAGCTTGGCCATATATTTACCCTGCTGCTTGGCGACCGAGGCCAGCGCGGGAAGAGGTTTGCCTTTCTGCATGGCGCAGGCGGCATCGCCCAGGACGAAGATATCCGGGTTTCCGGCCAGAGACAGGTTTTCCATCACATCGACCCGGCCGTTACGTCCGGCGGGTACGTCAAGCCACGAGGCGACAGGATTGGCCTGGACGCCCGCAGCCCAAACGATCACGTCGCTTTCAATCCGCTCATCCGCGGTTATGACCACGCCGGGCTCGATCCGCTCAACCGCCTTGTTGCATTGAATGGTAATCCCCTTTTGCACCAGGGTATCTGCGGCATATTCCGAAAGTTTCGGAGCCATGGCGCCCAGAAGACGCGGAGCAGCCTCCAGCAACAGGATACGGATATGTTCCTTGCGTATTTTACGGAATTCGCGCTCCAGCGCATAATCAGCCATATCGGCGATGGCACCGGCCATCTCGATCCCCGTCGGCCCGCCGCCAACGACGACATAGGTCAGCAGCCGGTTACGCTCTTCCTCGGTTTCCGCCAGCTCCGCCTTTTCAAACGAAACAAGAATTTGCTGGCGCAGGGTAATTGCCTGGTCCAAGGTTTTAAGAGTGGACGTATGCTCCTGCCATTCATCCCTGCCGAAAAAGCTGTAGCGGGATCCTGTAGCGAGCACGAGGGTGTCGTAAGGATATTGATGGTTTCCGCTTCGGACCATTTTGCGGTCCCGATCGACCGCGATGATGTCATCCATCACAACATTCACATTCGGCTGGTCGCGGAACATGCTCCGGATCGGGAATGCAACGTCATTGATGCCGAGAAAGCCCGTAGCGACCTGATAAAGGAGAGGCTGGAACAGATGATGGTTCTGCCGGTCGATCAGCGTGATTTCAACCTCGGCATCTTTCAGACCCTTGGCGCAGAACATGCCGCCAAAGCCTGCACCGACGATAACAATCCTGTGTTTTGTCATATCAGTAGAAAAATGCTGTGAAAGAAAAGCGAATTTGATTACTTATACGAGAAAATCCCTTTATTTGTAAAGAAATATAATAGGTTTTTTAAACGCCCAAATAATTAACATAATTATTTAAATAACTCAAAATACTTAAAAAGCATATCCCATAAAATAGCCCGGGCCGATGTCAGCCCGGGCTATCAGGAACTCGAATGGAAATCAGGCGCCGGTTGCAGCGCTTTTCAGTTTGCTGAGCGCGCGGATCTTGACGCGAACCGAAGCAGGTTTTGCGGCTGCGGCCATCATCTCGCCAGTGGCGGGATTGCGGATCATGGTACCGGCCTTACGGGCAGGAACTTTTCTCAGGCTGACTTTCATCAGACCGGGCAGAACGAACTCGCCGTGTCCTTTCGGGTGAACGGAACCGAGAAGAGCGCGTTCCAGAGTCGAAAGAACGCCCGATGCCTGCTGGCGGGTGATGCCGTTCTCTTCAGCGATCAGACCGACCAATGCGGACTTCGTCAGGTTTTCCTTGACCGGCCGCAGCACCGCAGGAGCAGCTTTTGCGGAGGTTTTCTTGGATGCAGTTTTTTTGGTAGCCATGTTTAATTACTTTCCAATCTAAGAAGGTTCACATTTCCCGCTATTTTATATGTTTCAGCGGAAATGCCAAATTCTAAATGCAAGAAAATGGCGCGCCCGGCAGGACTCGAACCTGCAACCCCCTGCTTAGAAGGCAGGTGCTCTATCCGGTTGAGCTACGGGCGCCCTGGCATTCTCAGGCGGAATCCTGAGGAATGACCTTGAAATTATCGCCATAATTGCGCGGGCGCACGACACGTTTTTGCGCAGGCTGCTCTGTATAAGTCCAGCCTTTTTCCCTGGCGAAAGCTCTTGCGGCCTCAAGCGTGTCGAATCGCAGGCGGACCTGGTTCTTCGTATCGCCCGAACTGGTCCAGCCCATCAGAGGCTCCGGCACGCGGGCCGTATCGGTTATATATTCCAGTACCCAGCACTTTTTAGCCCGTCCGGACTGCATGGCATTTTTGGCGGGCTGATAAATACGGACTTGCATGCACTCACCTTAAAGCAGACAATCTAAAAAATGCTCCGGCATGACATCCTTCACCGCTCCGCGGTGAAGGATGGTCGGGGTGGAGAGATTCGAACTCCCGGCCCTCTGCTCCCAAAGCAGATGCGCTACCAGACTGCGCTACACCCCGCCGGATATGGTTTATAACAAATTAGGGCTTCCGGGCAAGTTCATTGCCAAAAGCCGGGTGATGGACAATATCTCCGGTTTTAATGCCCAGTTTGGACACAGTCCCCCCCGCCAGCTCCAGAACGGCCTTGACCGGAACATCGGAGGAAATGGACGTTGTATCCTCCGGCACGGCGTTTTCGTGCAGGGTAACGATTTTACCGCTTTCATCGATAAACAGCATGTCCAGCGGGATCTTGGTGTCTTTCATCCAGAAGCTGCGCGGCTCCGACGTATCCCACAGGAAGAGCATGCCGCTATCCTCGGGCAGGCTGTCGCGATCCATCAGTCCCCTGACCTGCTCTTCCTGGGTCAGCGCCAATTCAACATGGAAAACCCGATAGTTGCCGCCCGATGAGATAATCAGGACCCGTTCTCCGGGTGTTTTGGGACCGCAACCGGATATAAACAAACCTGTCAACAGGAAAAAGGAAAGGAGAAGACGTTTCATGGCGCGACCTTTTGGTTTTTCAGAAAATCGATAATATGCGTCTGCACATCATATCGATACATATCGTTATGCCCCGCTTCGGGGAAAACGTCCATCCGTTTCGGTTCATTTGCCTTATCGAACAATGTTTTTCCCAATTCGAAAGACACGACGTCGTCGCGCTTCCCATGCAGAACCAGTAAAGGCATATGCACATTGCCGATCAACCCAAGGCTGTCGTAACGATCTTTCATCATCAGGCGGACAGGCGCGAACCAATAGCGCGGCGCGGCAATGTCGGGAAACGATGTATAGGGGCTGAGCAATACAAGCGCTCCCGCGCTTTTGTACTCCGATGCCATTTTTACAGCCACGCCGGTCCCCAGAGATTCGCCGAAGAACGCTATTTTTCCAGGCGGAACATTTTGCTCCTTCAGCAGCCATTCCGTATAGGCGCGGGCATCGTTATAAAGACCCTGCTCCGTCGGACTGCCGGGATTACCGCCATATCCCCGGTATTCCCCGAACAGGAATCCATAACCGGCGTCGAGATAGGGTCTTGCGACATATCCGCGCCCGTTGATGCTTCCGCCATTGCCATGAAAAAACACCAGGACAGGTTTGTCCGGTGATGTCGGCGCCTTGTACCAGCCCTGGATCGTGAGTCCATCGTCCGTACGGACCTGTATCGCGCTCATGTCGCCAACTCCGGCCTGCACAGGTGTCATGCGCATGGTCTCGGGGAAATACATCATGCTGCGCTGACGAAGATACATCGATCCGACCAGGATGATGTAAAAGAGCAGGCAGCCTATGATCAGTTCGGACATTTTCTGTTTCCGCTTTTCATTTTTCATGCCGCGAGCCCCATGCTGTACATATGGGCGTAAAGTCCCTCCTTCTGCAGAAGGCTTCTATGCGTTCCCGCTTCTTCAATGGCCCCGTCCCGCAGAACGATGATCTGATCGGCATTCTGAACGGTTGAAAGCCGGTGAGCGATGACCAGTGTCGTGCGCCCTTTCTGCAAGCGTTCGAGGCTGGCCTGGATTAACCGCTCCGATTCATTGTCGAGCGCCGAGGTCGCTTCATCCAGCAGCAGAATCGGCGCATCGCGCAAAATGGCGCGGGCAATGGCGATGCGCTGGCGCTGACCGCCGGAAAGACGCAGCCCCTGCTCTCCGACCCGCGTATCGTATCCCTGCGGCAATTGCCGGATGAAAGAGTCCGCGGCAGCCGCTTCTGCAGCCACACGAACCTGCGTTTCGGATGCTTCAGGAAGCCCGTAGGCGATGTTAGCCTGAATCGTGTCGTCGAAAATCGTGATGTCCTGGGACACCAGTGCGATGTGATGCCGCAGACTTTCCAGCGTGAATTCCCTGATATCGCCGCCGTCGACCAGAACGCGCCCTTCCGTCACATCGTAAAAGCGGGGGATCAGGTTCAGGATCGTCGTCTTTCCGCCGCCGGACGGCCCGACCAGCGCCGTCACCTTGCCGCTGGGAATGACAAGATTGATGTGGCTTAAAGCTTCTTCCTCGCGGCCCCTGTAGCGAAAAGACACATCTTCAAAAACGATTTCCGGCGTGGCGGTCTGGAGAACCCGCGCATCGGCATGATCCACGATCTCCGGCTGAAACTCGAACATATCGAGAATGCGTTCCGCCGCGCCAAGCCCCATTTGCAGGGTGTTGTTCAGTTTCGCCAGACGCTTCAGGGGTTCGTAGGCCAGCGCGAAAGCCGCTATGAACGACATCAGTTCCCCGACCGTCAGCCGCGCCGCCGCCACCTGGTATCCGCCGTAAATGATGACCCCCATCAATGCTGCACCGATCAGGGTTTCGTTCACAGGCGTGGACAAGTTTCCGACCCGCACGCTTTTGAAGCTCATGTATTTGACGCGGTTGACGGCGTCGCGGGAGCGTTTCCGCTCATAATCCTCCATCCCGTAAGCCTTGACCTGGCGAATTCCCTGAAAAATCTGGGACAACAGGCCGGACAGGTCGCCGATATCCTTCTGTATGGTGCCGGACAGGCGCCGGAGCCTGCGGCCAAGATAAGCCACAAATATGCCGGCGGGCGGAAACACGCAGACGGCGATCAGGGCCAGCTTCCAGTCCTGCATGAACATCAGCCCGATCAGCAGGATCAGCGTCAGAAAACTTTTGCCGATGCCGGTCAGGCTGTCCGCCACGGCGGCGCGCACGACGTTGACGTCGCTGATCAGGTTGGCGCTCAGCTGGCCGCTGGGATTTTCATGAAAAAACACCAGATCTTGTTTCATGAAGTGGGAAAACAGGTCCTGCTGAATATCGGCGACAATGGCCTGGCCCATCGTATTCAGCAGGACAGTGTGCAAATATGTGGCAAGACCGTTCAGAACGAACACGATAAAAACGGCCCCTGCCATGACAAGGATCAGGTCCTCGCGCCCCGGCACCAGAACCTTGTCCAGCACCGGCTCGATCAGCTTGGCGAACGCGGCGGTCATGGCGGCGGATATCCCCATGCACAGCATGGCCGCGACCAAGCGTTTTCTGTAGGGCCGGATATAGGATCCTGATAATTTCTTCACCAAAGACCAGGTAGAAGAATCAAGCACTTGCCGAGGCTTGTTTAAGCTTTTAGACATTGTTTTGTGATAACCTTAGTATAATGAAACTGCAAGCGGCATCACAAGCGGCATCATGAGTAAGGAACTGATCCCCAACCCCGCCATCGGCCTTGCGCTCGGCAGCGGTCTGGCAAGAGGTTTCGCCCATATCGGTGCCATCCGGGCCCTTGAAAAACATGGAATAAAGCCCGGAATCGTGACCGGAACCTCGGTCGGCGCGCTCGTCGGCGGCTGTTATCTGGCCGGAAAACTGGATGAGTTCGAGGACTGGGCGCTGTCTTTGACGCGCCGCAAAATTTTCAGCTATCTTGATTTTCGCGTCCGTAGCGCGGGCCTGATCGGCGGGAACCGGCTGACTGCCCTGATGACGGAGCATTTCGAGGGCAAAAAACTGGAAGATCTGCCCCTGCCTTTTATCGCCGTGGCGTCGGACCTGATCACCGGCCATGAAATCTGGCTGCGGCGGGGAGACTTCATCGACTCCATCCGCGCCTCTTTCGCCATGCCCGGCGTATTTCCCCCGGTCGATCTTAATGGCCGCAGGCTGCTGGACGGCGCGCTGGTCAATCCCGTTCCCGTTTCCCCTTGCCTGGCATTGGGCGCGCGCGTCACGATCGCCATCGACCTGAACGGCGACATGATCGGCAAGGCGGCCAAACCGGGGCAGAATTATCATACCGTGGCCGGGTTCGACGTCTTCAATGCGCAGGATGTTCCAATCGACCAGCAGCACACGTTCAAGGGCGGTTTCGCGCAGCGCATGTTCCGGCGCGATCCGAACAACCCCAGCCTGTTCGGCGTGATGGTATCCGCGCTCAGCATTCTTCAGGACCGCCTGACCCGCTCACGTCTCGCGGGCGATCCGCCGGACGTACACATCAAGCCCCGTATAGGTCATATCGGTCTGCTGGAATTCGAACGGGCCAAGGACATGATCCGCGAAGGGGAAGAAGCCGTGAACCGGAAACTCCCCGAATTGCAGGCCGCGATGGAAGTCCTTCTGCCCCGGGCGTGATTTATCACTGCAAAGCCCCTCCCTGAGGGAGGGGTTGGGGAGGGTTGACAGGCCGATGGCCTTAAGAAACCCATAGTTCATGAACCCCCACCCCGGCTCTCCCCCTCAGGGGGAGAGAGATTACGAATCTGGCAGCGAAAAACTCTCCCCGCAGCCGCAGCGTCCAGCCTCGTTCGGGTTGGTGAACAGAAACTTCCTGTTCCCCATCTCATCCTCCCCGAAATCGATCGTCATGCCGAACATCAGGAAACTGTCGGTCATCGGCACGTACAGGGTCGCGCCATTGCCGAGATCGATCCTGTCATGCCCCGCCGGCTCGCCCTCTGCATGTTCCATTTTGTATTCATTGCCGCCGCATCCCTTGCCCTTCGCAATACGCAGGATAAGACCCGACGCGCCCTCCTGGCGTTTCGCCAGTTCGGCGATGCGGGCTTTGGCGGCTTCGGTGACGGTAATCGGGATCATCGCGGCCTCATGTAAACATGTTCAATTGAAGCTTGGCGGTTTCCGCCATCATGGCAGGCGTCCAGGCAGGATCCCAGACGATTTCCACGTCCACCTCGCCCACGCCTTCCAGCGGGAAGATCGCGCCCTGTACCCATCCCGGCATCTCCTGCGCGACCGGGCAACCGGGCGAAGTGAGCGTCATTTCGACGAAGACGTCCGCTTTGCCGTCGGCACGGTCGGTGATCGAGACCTTATAGATCAGGCCAAGTTCATAGATATTGACCGGGATTTCCGGATCGTAGATGCCTCTTAGACCTTTTTCTATGGCCTTCCACAAAGGATGATGCGTGTCCGCCTCCGTCTCCGGCGGCACCGCCAGCTCGTCGAACCCTTCATCCCCAAGGGCATTCCGGACCATGTCTTCATCGGCGACCTGTTTCACGACAGCATATCCCTGGCCTTCAAAAGTCCTTCCACAAATTGATCTATATCGCTTTCATCGGAATACAGCCCCAGGGAAGCGCGTACGGTCGCGTCGATTCCGAAACGCTGCATCAGTGGCTGGCAGCAATGATGCCCGGCCCGGACAGCCACCCCGCATTGGTCCAGGATGCTGGCGATATCGCTGGGATGCCCCCAGTCCGCCGTAAAACTGACAATCCCGGCCTTATCCTCGACATCGCCGTAAAATTTCAGGCCCGGCACAGCCCTCAGTTTCCGCATGGCGTACGCCAGAAGCCCGGCTTCCCTCGCCTGAATACTATCCATCCCGACGGCACCGACATAATCGATGGCCGCGCCCAGAGCGATCGCTTCGGCAATGGCGGGCGTTCCGGCCTCAAACCGCGCGGGCGGCGGTTTGAACGTCACGCCCTCGAACGTGACGGTTTCGATCATATCCCCGCCACCCTGATAGGGCGGCATAGCCGCCAGCAGGCTTTCCCGCCCCCAGAGCACGCCGATTCCCGTTGGCCCATAAAGCTTGTGCCCGGTAAAAACAAGGAAATCGCAGCCCAGATCGGCGATGTTGATAACACTGTGGACAATCGACTGGGAACCATCAATCAGAACCTTTATTTCCGGATTAAATTCCTTCGATAGGGCATTGATGGATATGACATCGTTTATAACGCCGAAAGCATTGGATATATGCACACAGCCCACAAGCCTCGTACGTGGGGATAACAGTTTTTCGAACCCTTGAAGATCCAGCGTCCCGTCATCCCGGACCGGCGCGAATTTGACGTGGATGCCGATCTCTTCCCGCAGCATATGCCAGGGCACGATGTTGGCATGATGCTCCATGCCCGTGAGAAGCACCTCATCTCCGGCTTCCAGGAACGTACGGCCCCAGCTCTGGGCCACCAGATTGATAGCTTCCGTGGCATTGCGGGTGAATACGATTTCATTGGATGAAGGTGCCTGAATGAACCGCGCCACTTTTTCGCGTACGTCCTCAAATTGTCTCGTCTTCGTTTGCGAATATTCATAAAGCCCGCGATGGATGTTGGCATACTGCTCGTCCAGCGCCTTGCTCAGGGCATCGATCACAACCTGCGGCTTCTGCGCACTGGACGCGGAGTCGAGATAAGCCAGCCGCCTGCCGTTCATGGTCTGGCCGAGGACGGGGAAGTCGGCCCGCCCCCCCTTGCCCCCCCTCCCATGAATGGGAGGGGGGGGATTTATGGGAGTGCGCGCGGAACGCCTCCCCCCACCCGCTTGCGGGAGGGGGGACCGAGGGGGGCGGGCTTTCTTCGGCATGGAACCGATTTTCTCCAGTATGGCTGTCAACACGCCGTCGATATTCGAAAGAATGTCACTATTCCAGAACCGGATGACCGTATACCCCTTTTTCTCCAGATAGGCCGTGCGTGCCTCATCCGCCGGATTGCCGTTATGCTGCCCGCCATCCGCCTCCACCACCAGCCCGTATTCCGGCGCGTAAAAATCAACGATATAAGGGTCAACCGGATGCTGCCGCCGGAACTTCGTTCCCAGCTGGTCCTGCTTCAAGCGGCTCCAAAGCAATTTCTCGGCTTCCGTCGCATTGACCCGCAATTCGCGCGACCTGTCGGTTATCCCAGCCATGTCTTGACCCGTTCCGCCAGAACTATCCGGATGTCTTCATCGCCCACTTTTTCGATGACTTCACCGAGGAAAGACCCGATCAACAGCGCGCGCGCCTCCCGCTCCGGAATGCCGCGCGAGCGCATGTAGAACAGCGGTTCGTCATCCAGCCGCCCGGTCGTCGCACCGTGGGAACATTTGACGTCGTCGGCATAGATTTCCAGTTCCGGCTTCGTGTCCATCTCCGCGCCCTCGGACAGCAGCAAGGCGTTGGACAACTGATACCCGTCCGTCTTCTGGGCATCCCTGAAGACATGCACCTTGCCCTGATAGACGCCGCGCGCCTGATCGCCCAGCACCGTGCGGATGAACTGGTTGGAGGTGCAATGCGGCGCGCGATGCTCGATCAGCATGGTGGTGTCCGCATGTTGCCGCCCGCGCTGCAGCTGGATGCCGTTCAGGCTACAATGCGCCCCCGGCCCTTCGATCTGCGCCACGATCTCATTGCGCGTCAGCCGCCCGCCGACCGTCAGGTTGAACCCTTCGTAGGTCGAATCCTGCGCCTGCCGCAGATGCATCGTCTGCGTATGCACCGCCTCCGCGCTGTCGTCGAGCAGGCGGCAATACCGCAGCCGCGCGCCCCGGCCCAGCACGATCTGCGTCACCTGGTTTTTCCAGTAATCGCCCTGCCCTTCATGGCGTTCAAAGACGGTCAGTTCCGCGTTGTCGGCGACCCGGATCACAAGGCGCAATGGAAGAAACGCGCCCGCCTTGCCTTGAATCGCGGTGTCCCGGCGGTCCTGCCCTTTCGGCGTGTCTATAACCAGAACATCTTGTGCCAGCCCCATGGGCCACAGCGGCATCCCGCCGGGAACGGCGGGCGGCTCGGAAGCGGCCAGCTCACGCGCCCAGTTCGGAGCATCGGCAATCCCGGCGGCCTCTATACCTTCCACGGCAGGCGTTGCGGGCGCATAGGTGTCCCGTTTTAGCGCCTTTGCCAGATTCGTGTATTTCCATCGCTCCCAGGAGGAATCGGGCAGGGACTGCATCAGATCGGACAGAGAAGCATTCATAGGAAAGCCGATAATGTTGGAGGCGTTTTTCAAGCCGCCTCTCCCGCATAGGCCGCGTATCCACTGGCCTCCAGTTCCAGCGCCAGTTCCGGCCCGCCGGTCTTCACGATGCGGCCCGCCGCCATCACATGCACGACGTCCGGCCTGATATAATCCAACAGACGCTGGTA
>JBDHTS010000018.1:0-32114 GCA_039808845.1 Alphaproteobacteria bacterium
CAATACCTGGCTCATGGTGCAGGTCGATCATCATCCCATGAAGGATGACGATGTCGTCGTCACGCCTTTGATGCGGTTTTTTTACAAAACGGCGCTGGCCGAGGCCGGTTACAGCAGCAACGGCCGGCTCATGCTCAACTGGCAACTGCAATTCTGATGGAGAGTTATCATGCGAACCGCGTTACTGGCATTGGCTTTATTTTTCACCTTGTCCGGCACGGCCTGCGCCGAAACGATCCGGGCATCCGTGAACGGCATGGTCTGCGCCTTCTGCGCCACCGGCATTGAAAAGACCTTCCGGGCGCAGCCGGAAGTGGATGACGTCAGGGTCGACCTGGAACGGAAACTTGTGATGATCCGCACGAAGGAAGGGCGGACCCTGGACGATGCGCGGATAGGAAAGATCATGACTGACGCCGGTTATTCCATCAACGGCATTGTCAGGGAGGAGAAGAATGAACCTGCGCGCTAGCCTTTTGCCAGCCGTGACGCTGTTCGGATCGCTCGGCACATTGCTGTGCTGCGCCCTGCCCGCTTTTCTGGTATCCATCGGCGCGGGCGCGGTGATGATCGGGCTGGTCAGCGCGTTTCCGCAGCTGGCATGGCTGTCCGGGCACAAGATTCCGCTGTTCATTTTCGCCGGCACCATGCTGGCCGTCTCTGCGGCCTCCCGCGGCAGGGCCCGCAATGCCCCATGCCCCGCCGATCCTGCGCAAGCCAGAGCTTGTCTGCGGCTGCGCCGGATTTCCACCGGGGTTTTTTATGTCTCGCTGGCGATATATGCGACAGGGTTTTTCTTCGCTTTCATCGCGCAATACCTGTGAAGCAGCGTCTATGCACCATGATCATGATCGTTGCTGTCCTTAAGCGTACCGGCCAAAGATGCAGTGCGGGACGAGTGAAAACAGGAAAAATGCCAGGGTTACCCAGGCAAAACCATAATCTTTCAATAAAGATTCACGTTTCATGAAACACCTGCTTGTAGCGCAGCGGAACGAAAGGCCAACGCTTCGCCGTTGCGTTTGTTCCGGATACAGGCGGCTCTTGGCTTTTCAGGCTATCCTGTTTAGATTAGGGCAGATTTTAACGGACAGGATGCCATGACCATCACATTGCATAAGGGCGATTTGCCGAACGGGCTCGATCTTGGGCGAACGATTGCGGTCGATACCGAGGCGATGGGCCTGGACAATCACCGGGACAGGCTGTGCCTTGTGCAGCTGTCGTCCGGGGACGGCCATGCGCATCTGGTGCAGTTTCCCGACCGGAATTACGCAGCGCCGAACCTTAAGAAGCTGTTGTCTGATCCGAAGGTGGAGAAGATCTTTCATTTCGCCCGGTTCGACATTGCCATCATCAAACAGTATCTCGGCGTGGAATGCACGCCGCTGTACTGCACGCGCCTGTCCTCCATGCTGTGCCGGACGTTTACCGACAAGCACGGTCTGCGCGAACTGTGCAAGGATCTTCTGAACATCGAGCTGAACAAACAGCAGCAATCCTCCGACTGGGGGGCGGACACGCTGACGCAGGAACAGATGGCCTATGCCGCCAACGACGTTCTGTACCTGCATGCGTTGAAAGAAAAACTGGAAGTGATGCTGAAGCGCGAAGGACGGCTGGAACTGGCGAAGGCATGCTTCTCCTTTCTGCCGACGCGCGCGGCGCTGGATCTCGCGGGCTGGGACAATGTCGACATCTTCGCGCACTAAAGACAAGGGAATGGCGGACGCCTTAACGGATATCTCGAACGGCCTGAAGGTCCTGCGCGCGGAAATCGACGGGCTGACCGCGCTGGCCGACACGCTGGATGAAAGATTCGCGGATGCCGCCGCCGCAATCCACGCGCTGAAGAGCAGCGCGAAGCGCGGGCGTCTGATCGTTGCCGGAATCGGCAAGAGCGGGCATGTGGCGCGGAAGATCGCGGCCACGCTCGCCTCCACCGGAACACCATCCCATTTTGTTCATCCGGGCGAAGCGAGCCATGGCGACCTGGGCATGGTGACGGAGGACGATGTCGTCCTGATGCTTTCCAATTCCGGCGAAAACAGCGAATTGTCTGACCTGATCCATTACACGAGGCGTTACGGCATCCATCTGATCGCCATCACCGGTAATGCGGAAAGCGTGCTGGCGAAACACGCGGATACGGTTCTGCTGCTGCCCAAAGTGCCGGAGGCCTGTCCCAACGGCCTGGCGCCGACGACATCCACCACCATGATGATGGCATTGGGCGACGCGCTGGCGGTCGCCCTGCTTGAAAAGATGGGTCTGACGAAGGAACAGTACAAGGTCTTCCATCCCGGCGGCAAATTGGGCCAGCGCCTGATGACGGTGGCGGAGATCATGCATGCAGGCGAGGCGTTACCGCTGGTGCGCGACACGGCCAGGATGGATGAGGCGCTGCTGGCCCTGACAGAAAAAAATCTCGGCTGCGTGCTCGTGACGGGCGCGGACGGGACTTTGAAGGGCATTATCACCGATGGCGATCTGAAACGGCATATGGCGCCGGATCTGCTGCAAAAGCCGGTTTCGGATGTGATGACGGAATCGCCGCGCATGATCGAACAGTCTTCCCTTGCCGTCGAGGCGGTCAACGTGATGACCCGCACGCCCGGCCGTTATCTCACCAGCCTGATCGCCGTAGACAAGGACGGCCGCCTTGCCGGCCTGATACGCCTGCAGGACTGCCTGCAGGCCGGCATCGTGTGATGCAGGACGACAACCGCCGCGACCGGTTGAACGTCCTGACCTCCGCGCGGACTCCCCCGCCCTCCAACCCGCATTACAGCCGGATTGTCGCCATCCTGCGTCTTGCCCTGCCTTTGCTGGCCATCGCCATCATCGCGGTCGTTCTGGCCTGGCCGCGCATGGACCGCCTGCCGGAAATGGTTGCGGAGAACAAGAAAAATCCGGGCCAGCCAATTGCCAATGAGCTGGTCAATCCACGCTTCGAAAGCGAAGACAAGGAAGGCCAGCCTTACGTCATCACCGCACAGCGGGCGCAGCAGAGTTCCAAAGACAAGGATGTCGTCATTCTGGACAATCCGAACGGACAGGCCGTTCTTAAAGACGGAGACATTATCGGCATGAAGTCGTTGCGCGGCGCTTACCGGCAGAAGGCGCAGCGTCTGCTGCTCGACCGCGCGGTCACACTGGAGCATAATAAGGGATATCATGCCGAAACCGAACGCCTGATGATCGACATGGCGCAGCGCACAGCCTGGACGGACATGCCCGTGCGCGGCGAGGGACCTGCCGGAAAACTGAAGGCTATGGGCCTCAAGGCTTCCGCCGATGCCGGATCGCTGATTTTCACAGGCCCAGCCACGCTTATTCTATATCAATCGTCCAAAGGATTTTAAAAAATGCGCATTTTATTCCTGTTCTTTCTCATCAGCTTAACAGCCTTCTCCGCACAGGCTCAGGATCTGATGCCCGGACAAAAAGACCAGCCGCTGGAAATTACGGCCCGGAAAACGCTGGAATGGCTCCGCAACGAAAACAAGTACGTGGCCCGGGGCCAGGCCATGGCAAAGCAGGGCGATACCTCCATCGCCGCGGATACCCTGACGGCAAATTACCGGGAAACGAAAAAATCGGGCACCGATATCTACCAGATGATCGCGGAAGGAAACGTACGCATCGTGTCCCGTGAGAATGTGGCCGAAGGGGACAAGGCTGTGTACGATGTGGACAAGGGCCTGGCCACCATGACGGGAAAATCCCTAAGCCTTGTGGCGCCTGGCCAGATCGTGACCGCCCGCGACCGGTTTGAGTACTGGGTAAAGGACGGACGCCTGAACGCCATTGGCAAGGCGCACGCCGTACGCGGAGAAGACACGATGGACGCGGACAGCCTGTCCGCCATTTTCCGTGAAAACCCAAAGACCGGAAAACAGGAACTATCGCGGCTGGAGGCCGATGGCAACGTGGTCATCACAACCCCGACCGAGGTCCTGCGGGGTGAAAAGGGAGAGTACGATGCCGCGACCGATGTCGCGAAACTGATCGGCAAGGTCAGCATCAAGCGCGGCCCCAACATGCTGGAAGGCGACAGCGCCGACGTCAACCTGACCACCAATGTCAGCCGTATGCATGGCGGTGAACGGAATAACGGACGCGTCAGGGGTGTCTTCTACCCGAACAGCGAAAAAGGCATGAAAAAGCCGGGAACGCCGTAAACTTGCAAAAAACGCTCCGCAGCACTAGAGTGCCGGGCTATGAACAAGCCACGCCTGCAGCCGGTGCCCAAAGGGCTGACCGTCCGGCATCTCTCGAAAACGTATCGCAAGCGGCCCGTCCTGAGAGATGTCAGCCTGTCGGTCAACAGGGGGGAGGCCGTCGCCCTGCTGGGCCCCAACGGCGCCGGGAAAACCACGTGTTTTTATATCGTCACCGGCCTGATTCCCCCCGATACGGGATCCATTCAGCTGGACGGGCATGATGTGACCGCCCTGCCCATGTACCGCCGCGCCCGGCTGGGCATCGGCTATCTGCCGCAGGAATCGTCCATCTTCAGGGGTCTGAGCGTTGAGGACAACGTCAGGGCCGTCCTCCAGGGCCAGGATCTGAGTCCGGAGATGCAGGAAGTGCTGCTGGAAGACCTGCTGCATGAATTTTCCATCGCCCATCTGCGCCGTACGCCCGCGCTCGCCCTGTCGGGCGGGGAGCGCCGCCGGGTGGAGATCGCGCGCGCGCTGGCGTCCCGCCCGCATTTCATGCTTCTGGACGAACCCTTGGCCGGAATCGACCCGATCGCGGTGGGGGAAATCCGCAGCCTGATCGGCCATCTGAAAACGCGGGGCATCGGGGTTCTGATCACCGACCATAATGTCCGGGACACGCTCGATATCGTCGACCGCGCCTATATCCTGCATGATGGCCAGGTGCTGATGGAAGGAACCCCCGCCGACATCGTCGCGCACGAAGACGTGCGGAGGGTCTATCTGGGCGAGGAATTCTCCCTCTGATTCCCTATGGAAAGGGAACGCCTTTCCTTTAAAAAATCGTGAAGATTAACCATTTCATGCCTGCGCAGGGGCATAATTTTGCCGTCCCCGCGCCATGCATTTCGTGGTAAAATAGGAGAGTCATGACCACGATTTCCCAGAAACTGGATCTCCGCCAGGGCCAGAACCTCGTAATGACGCCGCAGCTGCAGCAGGCGATTAAGCTTCTGCAGCTGAACAATGCCGAGCTGGCGGATTATATCGAGGCGGAACTGGCGCAGAATCCCCTGCTTGAAAAGAGCGAAGCTGAAGAGTCCGGGGACGGCCTGCAGGAGCGAAAGGCGGAGCGGGACGGATTGCAGGACGATTTCGATCAGGGCTGGACCGGCAACGAAGGCGGATCCGGCGGCCTTCAGGACTTCGATCCGGGCACGTCGATGGCTTCGGTCGGCGCGGGCGGCAGCCGCTCTTTCGACCTGCCGGAAAACAGTTTCGAAAATACGATTCCGAAACAGACGACGCTGCGCGAGCATCTTCTGGAACAGCTGAACATGACATGCGACGACGCGCGTGACCAGATGGCGGGCGCGCTCCTCATCGACATGCTGGACGAAGCCGGCTACCTGCGCCATGGAGAGGACGAGTTGTGCCGGCGCCTGGGTTTGCCTGAGGAACGGCTCAACCGCATGCTCGCCCGGATGAAGCAGTTTACACCGACAGGGGTTTTTGCGCGCGACCTGAAGGAATGCCTGGGCCTGCAGCTGGAGGAACAGGGGCGCCTGGACGCGCCGATGCAAAAGCTGCTGGCCCGGCTTGACCGGCTGGCCGCCCATGATTTCAAAGGGCTGGCTGCCTCATGCGGCGTTAACGAAACCTATCTGCGCGACATGGTGGCGGAGATCCGCTCCCTCAATCCCCGCCCCGCCGCCGATTTCGATCATCTGGTCGTGCAGACGGTGGTTCCGGATGTCCTGATGAAGCGCCTGCCGAAAAACCTGGGCGGCGGCTGGCGCGTCGAGTTGAACTCCGAAACCCTTCCCAAAGTGCTGATCAACCAGTCATACTACACGGAAGTGGCCAGAAAAGCGCAGGAGCGCAAGGACAAGGATTACCTGAACCAGCAGCTCACCTCCGCCAACTGGCTGGTCCGCGCGATGGACCAGCGGGCGAAAACCATCCTGAAGGTCGCGGGAGAGATCGTCGAGCAGCAGGAAGCGTTCTTCCTGTACGGCATCGAATTCCTCAAGCCGCTGACGCTGAAAGACATCGCGGAAAAGATCGACATGCATGAAAGCACGGTCAGCCGGGTGACCAGCAACAAATTCATCGGCACGCCGCGCGGCGTGTTCGAGCTGAAATACTTTTTCTCGACAGCCCTGGCCGGATCGCAGGGGGCGCATTCGGCCGAATCGGTGAAAGCGCGGATCAAAACCCTGATCGATACCGAAGATCCGGAGAGCACGCTGTCCGACGACCGGCTGGTCGAAATTTTGGAAAAGGACGGCATTGAAATCGCGCGGCGCACGGTGGCCAAGTATCGCGAGGGGCTGAACATTCCCTCTTCCGTCCAGCGCCGCCGCATGAAACGGAGGGAAAGCGACTAAAGAGAGGCAGGCAAGGTTGATGGCAGTCCGGTCCGATGCCATATCTTCTGGGGACCGCATAATATTTCAGAATAACCCTATCGAACCAAGGAAAGGGACAGATCATGCAAACGAATATCCAGGGCAAGCAAATGGATGTCGGAGACGCTCTGCGCGCCCGCGTTCTGGAGAAACTGGAAGAGATCAACGGAAAATATTTCAACCACGCCACCGACGCCACGGTCACCTTCGCCAGGGAAGGGCATGGGCACGGCCTCGTCAAGGCGCATGTTTCCATTCGCGTCGGACGCAATATCATGGTCGTGGCGGATGCCGCCGAGAACGATCCCTATGTCAGCTTCGAGGCCGCAAGCGCGAAGGTCGCCAAGCAACTGCGCCGCTATAAACGCCGTCTGCGCGACCATCACGAGCGGCAGGAGCGCATGCCGGAAGAACAGGCTCTCAAAGCGCTGGATTACACGCTGGCGGAAGACGACGGGATTCAGCAGGGCGATGATCCCGTCATCATTGCCGAGATGCCGACTCTGGTCCCGACCATTTGCGTTTCCGATGCGGTCATGCGAATGGATCTATCGGGCCAGACGGCCTTCCTTTTCCGCAACGCCAGGCATGGCGGCATCAACATGGTCTACCGCAGGCCGGACGGGAATGTCGGCTGGGTGGACCCGGCCATGACGGCACAGGCGGCCGAATAGAGATTTTAGAAAACCGCCTTTCAAGGCGGTTTTCTTACATGGATACAATCTGAATTCTCAGTGGACGGTCACAGGCGCAAGATCGTTCGTGCGCGCGATCATGATCGCCTGATCGGCGCGGTCCTGTATGCTCAGCAATGTGCCGTCAGCGGCATGCAGGGTCCAGACGACCCGGTCGCCATCAGCCACACCCGGCCTGATATAGGCGATCTGGTTGAGGCCCAGCATCAGGAAGCCCTTGGGAGAAAGGTTTTTCAGCAGACGGTCCGCATTCTGGGCATTCATGAAAGGCTCATCCTCAATAAAAACGTTACTGGCGTTTGACGGCCCGGGTTTCGCCGTCTTCAAAACGAATGGTCCTGCGCGTGGCGTGTCCCGGCGTGATCGGAATTTTACGCACCGCCGATTGCGGCTGAAGGCGCTCCATATCGATGTGCAGCAAGCCGCTGTCGAGAACGGCGCCGCGAATTTCAATGCCGTCGGCCAGAACATAACCGCGCTGGAACTGGCGCGCGGCGATGCCGCGATGCAGATACACGCGCCCCTGGTCTTCTTTCTGCCTCCCCCGGATCGTCAGCTGGTTGTTTTCCACTTCGATATCCAGATCGTCCATTGCAAACCCCGCCACGGCCAAGGTGATGCGCAAGCCGTTTTCACCGACCTGTTCGACGTTATAAGGAGGGTAGCCCTCGGCATTTTTCTTCAGCCGGTCAAGCTCCCGTTCGAAATGATCGAATCCAAGGAAAAAAGGATGGTCCAGAACAGACAGACGCGTACTCATCAAAACTCCTCCTGCCGAGCGAGTCTATATAACGGAAGCCTGCAGGGCAGCGCTTCCACTCAATTTATTATATAATCCAGGGGAGATAAAAGGCAAACAGGATTTAAGCTATTGCCCTGACTTGATAAATCTGCGGTCACAGTAGCCGCATTCGACGGCATCGGAGGCCCCGAAGCTGTACCAGACCACCGGATGGCCGAGCACACCGCCACCATCGCAGGACACTTCGTCGGCATCGGGATCGACAGGGATGATTTCGGGAGCGGCTGTCTTGATCATGGCGGATATGGGGCAAAAACAAGGATAAGACCGTAGCCTGTCATCATGCCCTGTCTCTGGCAAGGGAAATCTGCTACATACTGAAGGCATGAGGCATGGAGAAAGCGGCAACGTCCTTTATTACATCATGATCGCTGTGGTCCTGCTCGGTGCTTTGACGCTGGCGGTATCGCAGGGCGGTCGCGGCTCCGTGCAATCCCTCACCTCGGACCGCCAGCGGCTTCTGGCCACCGACATCATGGGGTTCGGCGACGCCGTGTCCAAGACGGTTTCGCAGCTGCGCCTGCGCGGCGTCGCATTCGAACAGCTCAGCTTCGCGGCGGACGGGCTTCCCGGCGGATATGGCGCTTACGGGGCGGCCCCGGAAAACGAAATCTTCAACCCTGCGGGCGGCGGTCTGTCCTACAAGCCTCCGTCATCCGAAGCGATGATTTCCGCGGCGGATTACGTTTTCACCGCGGCGAACGAGATCGACCAGGTCGGCACCACCTGCGGCGCGAATGCCTGCGCGGACCTGATCATGCTGGGGGGGCCGCTGCAGGAAGGCGTATGCCTGACCATCAACACGCTTCTCGACATCGGCAATCCGTCAGGGCATCCGCCGGTGGCCCAGGCTGTCGACCATACTGCCTTGTTCGCTGCGGGCGCTACACCCTATGCCGAAACCATCGGCAATGATTCAGGATCGGCTGCGATCCGCGGGCGTATGTCAGGTTGCTTTGAAGATGACAGCAGCGGCGACTTTTATTTTTATCAGGTCCTGCAGCCGCGATAGACGGCTGGCTGCTTTAGATCTTGCGCCACTTCGCGCCGTTCGGCGTATCCTCGATGGCAATGCCTTGCGCCAGCAACTGGTCGCGGATGTCGTCGGCGCGTTTGAAATTTCGCGACCGCCGGGCCTCGTCACGTTCGCTCAGCAATTTATCGACCTGGACGTTGCCGCTGCCATAGCCCAGCCACTGGGCGGGATCGGCCTGCAGGATACCGATCAGACGCCCCGCCGCCAGCAGCTCGGACTTGATGCGCCGTTTGTCCGCGCCGTTCGCGCTTAAGACCGCGCGCGAATGGGACTGCATGAACGTCAGCGCCGCAGCCGTATTGAGATCGTCCAGCAGGGACCGGAGAACGTCCGGGGCGACGCCCGTATCGTCCGCCTCGACATCGTCGATGGCATACAGTGTACGGTACAGCCCGTCCAGGATCGCCCTTGACTGGTTGAGCAGGGAATCCGTCCAGTCCAGCGGCTGCCTGTAATGGCCGGACAGCAATGCCAGCCTGAGAACTTCTCCGGGCCAGCGGGGCAGAAGATCATGCACCAGCGTAAAGTTTCCCAGGGACTTGGACATTTTCTCGCCATCGACTGTGACGAAGCCGTTATGAACCCAGACCCGCGCAAAAAAATTCAGATCGCTGCGTCCATGGGCGCAGCAGCTTTGCGCAATCTCGTTTTCATGGTGAGGAAACTTGAGGTCCGCGCCGCCGCCGTGGATATCGAACGGCAGGCCGAGATGCCGCTCCGCCATGGCCGAGCATTCGATATGCCAGCCAGGACGTCCGAATCCCCATGGAGAATCCCATCCCGGCTGGTCTTCCGAACTGGGTTTCCACAGGACGAAGTCTGCGGGGTCGCGCTTGTACGGCGCCACCTCGATGCGTGCGCCGGCCACCTGGTCCTCCCGGCTTCTGCCCGACAGACCGCCATAAGCCGGAAAAGAAGGGACATGGAACATCACATGCCCTTCAGCCACGTAAGCATGACCCCGGTCGATCAGCGAACCGGCCAGATGGATCATCTCCTGTATATGCCCGGTCGCCCAAGGCTGTATGTCCGGCATATGCACGCCCAGCGCCGCCATATCCTCATTGTAGATGCGCGCATACCGGCGGGTGATCACCTCTATCGGTTCGCCGGACTCGGCAGCGGCGGCGATGATCTTGTCATCAACATCGGTAATGTTGGATGCGTATGTAACCTTGCCGTACTGACCTTTCAAAAGACGTACGAGCAGGTCGAAGACCACCGCCATACGGGCATTGCCGATATGCGCATAACTGTAAACCGTGGGGCCGCAGGCATATAGCCGTACATGCGCGGGATCGATAGGCTCAAAAGCCTCTTTTTTACGTGTCAGTGAATTATATAAAGCAAGGGGCGGCATGGAAACTCGATGAAGATTGGCCAGTTTTCAGTCTGACATTAATGCTACGGGGAAAATACGCAAGTTTTATGGTTGGGGCGTGACAACAAGCGGGCAGCCTTATAATAGTGTCTTCATGATATCGTTCGATCTTCTTCTCCGCAACGGAACGGTCGTCCTGCCGGGACAAACCGTCCAGGCCGATATCGGCGTCAGGGGCGGATCTATCGCCGGAATCGGCCGCCTGTCCGGAAGCGCGGCGGAAACCATTGACTGCAGGGGGCTGCATATCCTGCCCGGCGTCATCGACACGCAGGTTCATTTCCGCGAGCCGGGCGCGGAGCATAAGGAAGACCTGGCGACCGGCACCATGGCCGCCGCTCTGGGCGGCGTGACAACAATCTTCGAAATGCCGAACACAACGCCCCTGACCGTTACGCCGGAAGCGATGGCGGACAAAATGAACCGCGCCGCCGGACGCGCGCATGTCGACTACGCCTTCTATTTCGGAGGTACCGCCGAAAACGCCGCCCGCCTCGCGGAATGGGAAAACCTGCCCGGCGTCTGCGGCGTGAAGATTTTCATGGGATCGTCCACCGGTTCGCTTCTCTCCGCGAAAGATGAAGAAGTGGAATCTGTTCTCGCCAATGGGCGCCGCGTCGTCGCCGTTCACGCCGAGGACGAGATGATCATGACGGAAAATAAAAAAACCATTCTGGGCGACAGTCACGATGTCGGCCTGCATCCTGCGTGGCGATCGGTCGAATCAAGCGTGTCCGCCGTTTCGCGCCTGATTCGTCTGGCCCGCAAGACCGGGCGGCGCGTGCATGTCCTGCATATCACCTGCGCGGAAGAGCTGAATGTGCTGGCACGGAACCGGGATATCGCGACGGTCGAGGTTCTGCCCAACCACCTGAGTCTGCACGCGCCGGAATGTTATGAACGTCTGGGCACGCATGCCCAGCAGAATCCGCCGATCCGCGAAAAAGCGCATCAGGACGCCCTGTGGCGCGCCATTGCGGACGGCCTCGTGGACATCATCGGCTCCGACCATGCGCCGCATACGCTGGAAGAAAAGGCGAAACCCTATCCTGCCAGCCCCAGCGGCACGCCGGGTGTCCAGACCCTCGTGCCCGTCATGCTCAACCATGTTCATGAAGGACGGCTGACGCTTGAACGTTTTGTCGATCTGGTCTGCGAAGGACCTTTGCGCGTTCATCAGATCGCGGGAAAGGGGAGAATCGCGCGGGGTTATGATGCCGATTTCACCATCGTGGATCTGAAGAAACAGAACACCATCACCAACGCCCAGCAGAAATCCCGTTCCGGATGGACCCCCTTCGACGGCATGAAAGTCACCGGCTGGCCGGTCATGACCGTTATTCGCGGCCAGACGGTCATGCGCGAGGGATCCCTAATCCGGCCGACCGCTGGAAAGCCTGTTTATTTTCGGGAAACTTTTAAGCCTGTTCAATAACTTATTAATATCACAAAAAACTTATATAAAATACTCCTGATTTTCAAACCTTCTTAACCGCTTTCGTCTTATGATTTTATGGGCAAAGGCCGTTTCACGACGGCTCGCCTTGCGGCGCGCCTGGAAATGAAAGAGTATGAAACGGTCTGGTTCATGACGTCCGCACCCAAAGCCTTGCTCATGTCGCGATCGAAAAAATCCCAGGCGCGGGACTATTCCGCGAAACCCAATCTGAAGAAGCGGCTGGCCGGCTCGCCGACGCAGATCTGGCGGAGCCGTCTGAGCTGGCGCATCACCCTCGCCGTGTTCCTGACCATCCTGACCGTGCAGATCGGCATCATGATGGTGACGGTGAACAACTACCGCCAGGACCGCCTTGAGGAGCTGGTGGATGCCGGTCGTTCCGCCCTCGTCCCCATGATGAGCGAAGAAATCGCGAGCATGTTCACCTCGCCGCTGACGCCCCAGGCGGCTCAACGCCTTCTGACGACCACCAAGGTCCGGGGCATCGCGGTTTATTCCCTGAACGCCGATTTGCTGGCGTCCTACGGCGAGCCCCTGGTCATGACGCTGATGAAGCAGGACCTGGAGATGCGCTCCTACGAAAGCGCCGACGGATCCTTCTATGAATACGTTTTCCGGCCCAGCAGCCTGAACCGTCCTTACATTATCATCCTGCGCATGGACGCGACCGGCATCCAGCCGCAGATCGACAAATATATCGAGCAGAACATCCTGATCATGCTGCTGATGTCCGCGTTCGTCACCGCCGTGCTGATGATCGCGCTCGGCCACTGGCTGCTGGAACCCATCCTGTTCCTGCGCGACAACCTGATCCGCGCCTCGGAAAATCCCGAAAACCCGCGCCTGTCGGATTCCCCGTTCGATCCGTCCGACGAGATCGGCGGCTCCATCGAGATCGCCGCCGCGCTGATCCAGCAGAACGCGGACAACATCCAGCGCATCAAGAGCGCGGCGGAAGACCAGATCCACAAGCTCGCCTATTACGACACGCTGACCAGCCTGCCCAACCGCACCCTGTTCCTGCAGACCTTAAGCGAACAGGCGCGGCAGGACGGCGATCACCCGCCGCGCTTCGCCGTCATCGCGCTCGACCTCGATCATTTCAAGGATATCAACGATTCGATGGGTCATAATATCGGCGACGCCATCCTGCGCGCCGTCGGCAAAAGGCTGCGGTCCTCCCTGCCCGAATCCGCCGTCGTCGCGCGGTCCGGCGAGGACGAGTTCGCCGTGACCATGCCGCTGTCGGGCACAGCGCGGGCGCGGGATATCGCCGAGCGCATTGCGGGCGTCATCCGGTCCGACCCGTTCAAGGTGTTCAACGAAAACTTCCAGGTGCGCGCCTCCATCGGCGTCTCCACCTATCCGGACGACGGCTCCGATCCCGACCAGGTGCTGAAAAACGCGGATATCGCGCTGAACCGCGCGAAGGAAGAAGGCCGCGACACGATCAAGGAATATTCCGAGGACTTCGACCGCGCGGTGCAGCAGCGCTTCCAGATGCTGCGCGACCTGCGCGACGCGCTGGAGAAAAACCAGCTGCTGCTGCATTACCAGCCGCAGCTCGATCTGAAGAACGGAAAGGTCATCGGAGCGGAAGCCCTGCTTCGCTGGTGGAAACCGGACCAGAGCCGCGAGGGCGGCCATTTCATCCCGCCCGTGGAGTTCATTCCGATCGCCGAACAGTCGGGCCTGATCGTCCCGATTGGCGAGTGGGTGATGCGCCAGGCCTGCGAGGCGGCCGCCGGTTGGCAGGCCAAAGGGCTGAACATGCGAATCGCCGTGAACGTGTCCGGCGCCCAGTTTTATCAGAGCGACCTCGTCTCGTTTACCCGGAAGACTTTGCGCGAGACTGGCCTGGAGCCGACCCGGCTGGAGCTGGAAGTCACCGAAAGCGTCTTCATGGACGATATCAACCACGCCATCACCACCCTGCAGAACCTGCACGCGCTGGGGATCGAACTGGCGATCGACGATTTCGGCACGGGCTATTCCTCCCTGTCTTATCTGCGCCAGTTCCCGATCGACCGGTTGAAAATTGACCAGTCCTTCATCCGCAACGCGCTGAACAATCCCGATGACGCCGCCATCGCGCGGACCATCGTGCGCCTCGGCCATTCGCTCAATCTGAAAGTCATCGCCGAGGGCGTGGAGACGAAGGAGCACGAAGCCTTCCTGATTGGCGAGGGCTGCGACGAGGTGCAGGGTTTCCGCTACAGCCGCCCCATACCGCTGGACGCATTCAACCTGTTCATCACCAGCTATAAGAACGATATCGCCAGCTTTGGATAGACGTCAGCTTCCCTGACGGAAGGGATGGGCGGGATAGGTGCCGAGCACGCGCACCTCGCTCGCGAAGAATGCCAGCTCCTCTAGGGCGCGCTTCAGCGCGGGGCTGTCCGGATGACCCTCCACATCGCAATAAAACTGCGCGGCCTGGAATTTCTCTCCGACATAGGATTCCAGCTTCACCATGTTGACCCCGTTCGTGGCGAATCCGCCCAGCGCCTTGTACAGGGCCGCGGGAATGTTGCGGACACGGAAGATGAAACTGGTCAGGACGCGGGCCGCCGGGTTATAGGGAGGAACCGCAGGATCGCGGGACAGGATCAGGAAGCGCGTGGTGTTATGGTCGGCGTCCTGGATATCGCTGATCAGGATGTCGAGACCGTAGATTTCGGCAGCCAGAGAAGAAGCGATGGCGCCATGCGCCTTGTCGTTCCGCGCGGCCACGTCCGCCGCCGCGCCTGCTGTATCGGCATGGACATGCGCCTGCAATCCCAGGCGGCGGATCGTTTCCCGGCATTGCGGAATGGCGTGGATATGGCTGTGGACATGCTTCAGGTCTTCCAGCTTCGCCCCCTTCACGGCCAGCAGCGCATGCCGGATGGGCAGGAAATACTCGCCGATGACATAAAGTCCCCCGCGCGGGATCAGGTGATGCACATCGGCCACACGCCCGGCGAGCGTGTTGTCCACCGCGATCATGGCCAGGTCGGCCTCGCCTTCGGAAACAGCCCGGAAAGCGTCCTCGAACGACGCGCAGGGCAGGGTCTCCATACCGGGATAAACAGCCCGGCAGGCCAGATCGGAATAGGCGCCGTGAAATCCCTGAAAGGCTATTCTGGCCATGGGCTGTGCGTTCCCTTGTTGCGTCCGAGGCTTGCCGGTTGACTGTCCCTTGTGTATATGCGATTGAAATCAAGAGCAAGTTTTAAGCTTACAGGCGTTTCGGACATTCCCTCATGAATAATATGGAACTGAACAAGATTTTCGCCGCGCTTCTGGTTGCGGGCATTGTGGCCAGCCTGTCGGGCTTTGCGGTGTCGAAGCTGTATCATACGCATGAGTTGAAGGAAAACGCCTACAAGATCGAAGGCGTGGCCGCCGAGGCGGGAGGCGCGCCGGAAGCGGCAGCGAAACCCGAACCGATCCTCGATCTGATCGCCACGGCGGATACAGCCAAGGGCCAGCAAATCGCCAAGGTCTGCGCCAGCTGCCATAATTTCGATAAAGGCGGGCCGAACGGCATGGGCCCCAATCTTTATGGCGTCGTGGGCCGCGCCAAGGGTGGGCATAGCGGATTCGATTATTCCGAAGGAATGAAGACCGCCGGCGGCAGCTGGATTTATGAAGAACTCAATCATTTCCTGTGGAAGCCCAAGGACGATGTCCCGGGGACGAAAATGACCTTTATCGGCCTGAAAAAGCCCGAAGAGCGCGCTGCGGTCATTGCCTGGCTGCGCACGCTGGCCGACAGCCCGGCGGCCATGCCCACCGATGCGGAAATCGCGAAGGAAAAGGCTGATTTCGGCCCTGCCCCCGGAACCGACACCGCCCCGGCGGCAACGGAAGCCGGCACGGAAGGCGAAGCCGCCAAAACGTCCGCCGCCGACGGCAAGGAAGATGCCACCGCAACCGCGCCTGAAAATAAAGCGGGCGGCAATCCCGATGTGAAGGAAGGCGCCGCGCCGGAAGACAAGGCCGGAGAAAAATCGGAAGAAAAAGCATCCGATGCCGGAAAAGGCGAAGCCAAAAAGAAGAAAAACAAGTAACCCGCTTTATTCCACCCAGTGTGTGTAGATATACAGCGCCGACGCCATGGTCAGCAAAGCGATCAGCCAGTTGAGCGTGCCGTATTTACGCTGCAGGGCCTTGTTTTCCAGCAATTCTTCCTTCTTCCGGTCGCGCAGCAGAACCATCAGGATCATCTGCCCCAGTACGAAACCTGCAAGAAATCCTATCAATCCGACGCCGTAGATCATACCTGTTCCCCTCCCTTATTATAAAAGGCAGGGCGGCTTCTGTCAGCCCTCGCCCTTACCGGATTTCTTGCATTCCCGGCGCGCTTTCGCATAAGGTGCGCGGCATGAATACAATCACAAGACCCGTCAAACTGGTCGTATGCGACGTCGATAATACGCTGACGGATACCTATCTTTTTTGGGGCGTTGCGACCGGCAGGGCGCTGGGAGCGCTTTCAAAGGGTCTTGGGCTGGATTGGAAGACACTGGCCGCAGCCGTTCTTAAGGCTCCCGGGCAATATCGTTTCTGCGATTTCCGGGCTTTGACCAACTGGTTGGAGAAAAATGGCCATCTGGGAACTGCCAAAAATCCCGAAGACGATTACGAGCGCGCGATCATCAAAAATTACGCATGTCAGGTTTGGTTCGATCTGCAGAAGCGGATGGCGCGCTTTTATGAGGGTGTGCCGGAAACGCTCCGAAGATTTAAAGAAGACGGCGCGGCAATCGCCTTCTTTACCGACACGGAGGCCAGTTCCCTGATCCGCCGGTTCTGGCTGATGGCTTATAATGCCGCCGGGAAAGATTTCAATGGCGCCATGAACATCATGAAAGGCGTCGATCATTTTTACGCCATGCCCAGTTACGAATGCGACCAGCGTATCCTGCGCGATGTGCCCCATGAGTTCGTTTGTGCGATGAGGGAACGCATGACGATCTGGAAGGACAAACAGTACAAACCCAATGTTCCGCATATGGAATATGTTTTGCGCGATTTCGGTATATTGCCTCACGAAGCCATCATGGTGGGCGATAGCGACAAGGATGCAGGCTGTGCATTTTCCGGCATGCCTTTCGCCTGGGCTCGTTATGGCGCTGAACTTTTAGATGACGTTGTCCGTCTGGCAAAACAGATTGCATCGCCTACTTTTAAATACGGACTCACTGAAGTTATGAAGAAGATACAAGAAGAAAAATATAAAATCGATATTACGCTGTATAACGGCTTTGCGGAATTGTTGGATCATTTTCATGGTGTGCCGGGCGCTGCATTCAATCCTGAGGCGCGGCATAGCGTACGAATAGAACATCTGTCGTCCCGTAGTTTCGATGTTGCAGCAGGTGATATAATTCCGGGAGTGCATGTGATGGAGCTTTTTCGACTTCTATCACGCCCAGGGCGTCCTTTTCTATCCACCCATTTGCCGCCAGAGCTTCCAGGGCAGGGATCGCCAGATGCCGTCTATACGGCGGGTCCAGAAAGAACAGGCCAGCAGGCGACCGTGCCGGTCCTGGCCGCGTAAGATCCGCCTTGATGACTGTGCTGCGGTCGCCCGCATTCAATGCCGCGATATTTTCCCTGCAGCATTGCAGCGACGCGGCGGATTTGTCCATGAACACGCAGGACCGGGCGCCACGCGACAAGGCCTCCAGACCCAGCGCGCCTGTGCCGCAAAACCCGTCCAGCACGTCTGCGCCCTCCGGATAGCCCAGCCCCAGCAGGATATTGAAAATCGCCTGCCGCACCTTGTCGGCGGTCGGGCGGACGTCCATGCCCTTCGGCGCTTTCAGAACACGCCCGCCATAGATGCCGCTCGTGATCCTCATGACACCCTGTCCGCCCCCTCCCGCCTGCGGGAGGGGGCGTTAGAGGGGGAGGGCTCGCTTGGGCGCAATGCCGGGAAGAAGGCTCTCCCCCCTTTGTCCCCCCTCCCGCGCCGCAGGAGGGGAAAGAATTGAAATCGCGGCGTCATTTCGCCCTGCCCTTGAAAAACCCGGCCATTTGTTCCCGCACCACGCGCGGACTGACTTCCTCGATCCCGCCGCGCGGCAGCTTGCCCAGCTGGAACGGGCCGTAGGACAGGCGGATCAGGCGGTTGACCTTCATGCCCAGCGCCTCCATCACCTTGCGGATCTCGCGGTTTTTGCCCTCGGTCAACGTCAGGGTCAGCCATATATTCGCGCCTTCGCCCTTGTCGATCGCGGCCTCGATCGGTCCGTATTTCACGCCCTCGACGAACATGCCTTTGGCCAGACGTTCCACCGCGCCGGCGGGCAGTTTCCCGTGCGCCCGCACGCGGTAGCGCCGTTTCCAGCCGGTCGCGGGCAGTTCGAGATAGCGCGCCAATTCCCCGTCATTGGTCAGGAGCAGCAGGCCTTCGGTGTTCATGTCCAGCCGACCGACCGCGACCACGCGCCCCATTTCCTTCGGCAGGCCGTCGAATACGGTGGGCCGTCCCTTTTCATCCTTTGCCGTGGTGACGAGGCCGGCGGGCTTGTGGAACAGGAACAGCCGCGTCTTCTCCGCCTTGGCGAGGGGCTTGCCGTCGACCGTGACCGTATCCTCCGGCGACACGGTGAAAGCGGGCGAATCCAGAACCGTCCCATTGACGGTCACGCGCCCCTCCGCAATCCAGCGCTCCGCGTCGCGCCGGGAGCATAAACCGGCGCGGGCCATAACCTTGGCGATGCGTTCTTTCGACTGATCCATAAGGAAGGTTTTAACGCGAAGAAGCGCAGAAGCGAAGAAGGAAGTTTCAACACGAAGAGCATGAAGAAAAAGGAAAGTTCATGAAGAAGAAACGCATCGAATGCGCGCGCAGCGCGTAACACTGCCCCCTATGAAGTTACGCCCTGACGGGCGGGTTAAAGGGCGATTGCTTCGTGACCTTCTCTTTATCTTCGTGCTCTTCGTGTTAAAATTTCCTTCTTCGCTTCTTCGCGTCTTCGCGGTAAAACCCCTTCATGAACGATTTCATGCAGATGGCGCTGGAGGAAGCGCGGGCGGCGGCGGCGCGGGGGGAGGTGCCGATCGGGGCCGTCCTGACCGACGCGGCGGGCAATGCGGTCGCGCGCAACGGCAACCGGACGCTGGAATTGCGCGACCCGACCGCCCATGCCGAAATGCTGGTTATTCGTGAAGCCTGCGCGAAAGCAGGCGCGCAACGCATTCCCGATCACGATCTTTATATCACGCTGGAACCCTGCGCCATGTGCGTGGCGGCGATCAGCTTCGCGCGCATCCGGCGAATTATCATTGGCACACGCGATCCCAAAGGCGGCGGCGTTTTTCACGGCGGCCGTTTCTACGGCCAGCCGACCTGCCACCACAGGCCTGAGGTGTTGGAAGCATCGATGAAAGAATGCGGGCAGATATTGAAAGACTTCTTTAAGGAAAAACGCTGATTATTATCTTTACATAATTATAAAAAACTGATAATTCACCATGAAATTTTATTTGTCAGGTACAGGCAATGAATCTTAAATCCATATTTTCTTCGTTAAGCCAAGCCGTACTCGGCACGCTTGCGCCTATTCCCACAAAGAAAATGTCTAAGGCTGAAGAAGCTCTCGAATGGCTTTCACAGGAACTGGGGCTGGACAAGGACACTATTAAAAAATCACTGCTTCGTCCCGGCCAAAACGATTGGACAATCGATCCTTCCGACATTGCTCTTGGTTTGCTGAGAGATGCTCAAGATGTTCTTCAAGCCGAACGTCATCTCGTTGCAGCGACAAAATCTACAGGATTTACTGCTTTTTCAATTCCATTTGCCGTTGCTTTTACGGCTTCTCCCGCCGCCGCCTGGTTAACAGGAATGTTTTTCAGCGGACCTTTAATATCCGTAGCGGTACAGCTTACAGATAAACTCGAAGAAAATAAAAAAGCCGCACTTCGTCAGTATGCAAGTGAAACTTCACGTTTGAGAGAGTTGTTTAGATCAAAGGCCGAAGAATTCGAGCACAGACACGGCAACTGCGCTTCATCTATCAATGTTGAAATGGCAGGAGATCTTGAAGTTCCTGAAAGGCCGATTAATGATCTGTATGTACGACCTAAAACACAAATTGCCGCAGAAAAATTTGTGCGGTGGATGATGCCTTAAGCCTGTTTTAAACTGCCCGCCAGCCGATGTCCCGGCGGCAGAATCCTTCCTTCCAGTCGATCTGGTCGAGCGCTTTATAAGCTGAAGCCTGCGCTTCCGCGACAGTCTTGCCCATGGCCGTCACGCCGAGGACACGGCCTCCAGTGCTCACCACCTGGCCCTTGTCGTCCGTGCCCGTGCCCGCGTGAAAGACGTTGACCCCTTCGACTTTCGCGGCCTTGTCGAGATTTTTGATGACGGTATTTTTTACATACGAACCGGGATAGCCCTGCGCCGCCATGACGACGCAGAGCGTGACGGCGTAGTGCCAGAGAATATCGTCCTTCACGCTGTCCAGCTTTCCCTCGGCGCAGGCTTTCAGGATGGGCAGCACATCGCAATCCAGAAGCATCATGATCGTCTGGCACTCCGGATCGCCGAAGCGCGTGTTGTATTCGAGAAGTTTCGGCGCGCCCTTGTGGATCATCAGCCCGGCGAAGAGAACGCCCTGGAACGGGCAGGCTTCCTTCTCCATCGCCTTCACGGTCGGGATGACGATATCGTCCATGATCTTCTGCGTCATGGCGGGCGTCATGATGCGCGTATTGGCGGGGCAATAGGCCCCCATGCCGCCGGTATTGAGTCCCGTATCGCCTTCGCCCACGCGCTTGTGATCCTGCGCGGAAATCAGGGGCAGGCAGGTCTTGCCGTCGGAAAGCGCGAAGAAACTGACTTCTTCCCCCTCCAGGAATTCCTCGATCACG
Source organism: Alphaproteobacteria bacterium (assembly GCA_039808845.1). GTDB lineage: Bacteria > Pseudomonadota > Alphaproteobacteria > Micavibrionales > Micavibrionaceae > JBDHTS01. Next base: position 20,825 of record JBDHTS010000018.1, read on the forward strand.
ACCTTGCGGCCCGCCTGGCCGAACGCCGCGCCCGACAGCATGTCGGAGGCGGCGTCCAGCGCTTCCTGAACGCTCTGCGCCACGACGACACCCTTGCCCGCGGCGAGACCATCCGCCTTCACCACGATGGGAACGCCGGTCTTTTTGATGAAGTCATGGGCGAGATCGATATCGGTGAACACGCCGTAGGCGGCGGTCGGGATGCCGTATTTCGCGCACAGATCCTTCATGAAGACTTTCGAGCCCTCCAGCTGCGCCGCCGCGCGCGACGGCCCGAAAGTCAGGATGCCCTCGGCGCGCATCAGGTCCGCAAGACCCAGCACGAGCGGCGTTTCCGGACCGATGATCGCGAAATCAATGGCTTTTTGTTTCGCAAACGCGACCAGTGCGTCCAGATTGTCCGCCGCGATGTCCACGCATTCCGCATCCCGCGCGATCCCCGCGTTGCCCGGCGCGCACCACAACTTAGTACAGAGCGGCGACTGCGCGATCTTCCAGGCCAGCGCATGTTCCCGGCCGCCGGAGCCGATCAGAAGGATGTTCATGGTTCAATCACCCCGTGGATGAAGATGACATTAATAAGCACGCGCAAGCGCGTGTGTCGATGCGCCAATTTATACCCCCTCTCCCGGCGGGAGGAGGGTTGGGGTGAGGTGATTTAAGAGCCGGACGAAGCCCGTCCTAAATTTTACATTCTATTTTATATTGAAGGCCTTCGGCCTGCTTGTATCCCCTCACCCTGCCCTCCCCCCTTGGGAGAGGGAAAAAAGTTACTCCGTAAGACAGTTCCACCAGCCTTATTTCATGCCGGGCTTGGGAGGTGACGCTGGTTGCGATGAACCATTATTGCCTGGTGACGAAGAAACAGGCTGCCCCGGCGTCTGGGAAGAAGGATTGACGTCGCCGGGGCTTGGTAAACCTATGCCAAACATCCCTGCAATTGCTTTCGTGCTCAACCAGCCCATGACGATTCCTCCTCGGCTCTGTGAGAGTTATCTGAAAGATCTTACTCCGTAAACCGGTTCCACCAGCCTTTTTTCTTGCTGGCCGGAGCCTCGTTCACGCGTTCGTAATCGCGCGGCGGCGGTGCCGTATCGTTCGAAACGTCCACGGGTTCCTGATAGGTCTGCGGCGCAGGCTGTTCCGTCATGCGCGGTGCTTCCATGGCGGGCATCTGGTCGAAGGAGGAATCCGCGGGAGCAGAAAAATTCTGATCCCCGGCATTTTCGCCGCTTTCGCGGTTGCCGTTGACACGATCCCCGCGCTCGCGGCGTCCGCGATACCGCCCGCCCCGGCTGCGGCGGCGTCCGCCTTCACGCGGCTGGCCTTCTCCCTGCGGCGTCTGCTCGCCTTCGCCGTAAGCCGTTTCATAACCGGCGTCGGGCTGGGGCGCGTCGGGATCGAAAGGCTGGCCTTCGCTAGGCGCCTGCGCGAATTCCTCGCGGTTGCCGTTCTGGAAACCGTTGCGCCCGTTGCCGTTGCGGCGGCGTCCGCCCCTGCGGCCACGGCGGCCACGGCGGCCTTCGCCATTCTCGCGCCCGAAGGACCGGCCTTCGTTGCTGATCGGCTGGGCTTCTTCTTCCAGATCCTCTTCTTCGCTGGCTTCTTCATCCGCAACGCTGTCTTCCCCGTCATCGGCGGCCTGCTGGCTTTCGGGACGCGGTTCGCGCACGACCGGCCCTTCGCCCTTGACCGTTTCGATCTGATAGCTGCCGCAATCGACCGTCTCGTCCGCCGTGATGACGACGCGGAAGCCATAGCGGCGCTCCAGGTCGTTCACCATGTCGCGCTTGTTGTTGAAGATGTAATAGGCCACCTCGCTGCGTACATGCAGGATGACTTCCGCCGCACGGTTGCGGGATCCTTCTTCCTCGATCGCGCGCAGGGCGAGGATCGCCGCCGAGTCGACGGTGCGGACGTTGCCCATGCCCCGGCAATGCGGGCATTTCTCGAACTGCGCCTCGGTCAGGCTGGGGTTCAGGCGCTGGCGCGACAGTTCCAGCAAACCGAAGGACGAAATCCGCCCGACCTGGATGCGCGCACGGTCCGTGGACAGCGCCTGTTTCAGACGTTCCTCCACGCGCCGGTTGTTGCGCCGGTCCTCCATGTCGATGAAATCGATGACGATCAGGCCCCCGAGGTCGCGCAAGCGCAGCTGGCGCGCCACCTCGTCGGCGGCTTCGAGGTTGGTTTTCAGCGCCGTCTCCTCGATATGCCGCTCCTTCGTCGCGCGGCCCGAGTTGACGTCGATGGAGACCAGCGCCTCGGTCGGGTTGATGACGAGGTACCCGCCGGAACGCAGCGTCACGGTCGGCTCGCCCATTTCCTTGATCTGGTTCTCGATCTGGTAGCGATTGAACAGCGGAACCTGGTCGTCCTTATACTGCTTCACGCGCTTGGCGTGGGACGGGATCATCATGCGCATGAAGTCGCGCGCGAATTTATAGCCGTCGTCGCCCGCGACCAGGACGTCCTCGATCTCGCTGGTATAGATGTCGCGAATGGAGCGGCGGACCAGATTGCCTTCCTCGTGAATGACGGCGGGCGCGCTGGACTGCAGCGTGTTCTCGCGGATTTCGTCCCACAGGCGCATCAGGTAGTCGAGGTCGCGCTTGATTTCCGGCTTGGTGCGGGAGATGCCCGCCGTGCGCATGATGACGGACATGCCGTCCGGCACCTGCAGTTCGGCCAGAAGCTCGCGCATCCGGCGGCGTTCGGAGAAGTCCGCGATCTTGCGGCTGACCCCGCCGCCGCGCGGCGAATTGGGCATCAGAACGCAGTAACGGCCCGGCAGGGACAGATAACTGGTGACCGCAGCGCCCTTGTTGCCGCGCTCTTCCTTCGAGACCTGGATCAGCATGATCTGGCCGCGCTTGATGACTTCCTGGATCTTGTAATGGCGGCGGCCCGACGGACGGTAATCGCCGCTTTCCATGCCATCGCCACCGACCAGTTCGACGCGCCGGGCATTCGCCGCGGCGTGACGTCCCCGTCCCCTGCCACGGCCACGCCCTCTGCCGCGTCCGCGCCCGCGATACCGGCCCTCGCCTTCCTCCGCTTCGGCATTTTCGCTTTCGGAATCGCCGTCCTGCGGTTCGGTCAGCTCGTCTTCACCGGCAGGATGCACCGCGTCCGCGAAGTTCTCGGCGTCGTGCAGCGCATCCGTCAGATGATGCGGTTCGGACGGTTCCGGCAGATCCGCCGCCGTGACGACGATCTCCGCTTCTTCCGTAGCGGCATCCGCAAACCCGGCGCTGCCGGCGGATTCATCGTTTTCATCGGAAGCGGCGATTTTTCCCTCAAAACCCCCGATTTCCTCGACTTCCGGCGCATCGTCGTGATGATCGTCGCCATTGCCTTCATTCAGCGCCGCTTCGCCGGCGTTTTCCGCCTCGCGGTCTTCCTCTTCCTCCGCGCGGCGGCGGGCTTCCATCTCCGCCTGCTGTTCGGCGATCAGGGCCTCGCGGTCGGCGATCGGGATGCGATAATAGTCAGGATGGATTTCCGAGAACGGCAGGAAACCGTGGCGGTTGCCGCCGAAATTAACGAAGGCCGCCTGCAGGGAAGGCTCCACCCGCGTGACTTTGGCTAGATAGATACTTCCTTTTAGCTGTTTCCGGACCTTGCTTTCGTAATCGAATTCGACCAGGCGGTTTCCATCGACGACCGCAACCCTTGTTTCTTCGGCATGGGTTGCATCGATCAGCATTCTTTTCGTCATTTTGTAAACTCCCGACGTGCCGCAACCTGCCTCTTCCCGGCTGCGACCAAAGGCCCGGAAGCGGCGCAAGACACGTCATCTTGCGGTTGAAGAGCGATGGTGGGATCCCGTCCCGGCGCGCTTTTCCTTGGAAGCGCCGCTCGATTTGTCCGCCCGGCACTCATGCGCGGGAAACAGGACCTTTCATCATCCGACGGGCTAGCGAAACCTGATTCAAAGAAGCAACCGACATGCTAAAGCCCGGCGGGTCGCAAAAGAGACAATACAGGCCGCCTCACTATATAACAACTAAAAAATTCAGGCCTTCATATGGCAATCCGGAAGGGAAGAAAACAGGCAGCGGACCTATTCTTATGTATTTTTGACCAGCCTTGCGGCATAAAAGCCGTCCATTCCGCCAAGCGCCGCAAGATGATAGGGAAAGACCCGGAGGTCACCCTCGGCGGTCAGCAGCGAATCGAGCCCGCCAACCTCTTCGGCCCGGATCGGCAGGCGGGAAACGGGCGCGCCGGATCTGAGCAGCCGGTCGATCTGATACTCTCCTTCCTCCTTTTGCAGGGAGCAGGTGCAATAGACCAGACGCCCGCCGGGGGCGAGCATCCGCACGGCCTGGACCAGCAGCCGCGCCTGGGTTTGTTTCAGCGCCTCCATATCCTGAGGCGTTTTCAGGCGCATGACATCGGGGTTGCGGCGGATGGTGCCCGTGGCCGTGCAGGGCGCGTCGAGAAGAACGAACGGTGCCGGCTCCTTCGGCATCCAGATGGCGGCATCGGCGGCTTCGATTATGACATTTTGGCTCAGGCTCAGGCGCGCCAGATTGGCCTCCAGCCTGCGGAGCCGTTTGCCCGACCGGTCGAGCGCCGTCACCTTCGCCTCCATCGCCGCCAGCTGCGCGGTCTTCCCGCCGGGGGCGGCGCAGAGATCGATAACGGGCTGTTCGCGTACATCCCCAAGGAAAGAAACAGGCAGGGCCGCGGCAGCATCCTGCACCCACCACAAGCCATCGGCAAATCCGGGCAAACTGTTTACTAGACCGCCTGCCTGACGTCTTAAAGACCCTGTCGGCAGGATGACCGCCTGGAGCATTTCGGCCCAATAAGAACGGTCTGAATCGTTTCGTATTGAAATATCCAATGGCGCTTCTGCTAGGCTTGCGGAAGAAATATCTTCCGATACTTCAATACCATAATCTTTTGCCCATTCGGCCCTCAGCCAGAATGGCATATTCAGAGACGATGCGTCCTGAAGGGCCGCCCACTTCCGCCCTTCGCGTGTCGTTTGGCGGAGAACGGCATTGATGAAGCCGCATTGCCGGGACAGGGAAATCGACTCGCCGAGGCGTACGGATGTATCGACAGCGGCGTAGTCTGGAACGTCCATAAAAAGAATCTGGGTGATGCCAATCCGGAGAAGCGTATGGAGAAGAGGCGGTGCCGGAGCATCTTCGCGGGCGCTGGCTTTCGCCAGAACATCGTCTATCTGGCCGAGACGGCGCAAGGCGGTCGTCACAAGCATCCGGGCAAAAGACCGGTCCCGCACATCCAGTGCGGCGAAAGCGGCTAGATTGATATCCCATGCGATATCGAAACTCTGCCGCCGCGTCAGGATATAGTCCAGAACCTGGAGGGCCAGCATGCGCGGCGCGAGGATGTCTCCGGAGGGAGCGGGCGCGGAATCCGCCATCAGGATCCGGCCTTTCGCCGTTCTCCGCCGGACAGGGCGGTCATGATATCCTCCTCCAGCCCGCAGCTGAAATCGATCAGCTCGGCATATATTTTACGCACGACATCGGGGTCGAGGCCTTGGGCGGCTGCGCGCGCGGCCGCGCGCTCGCGCACGGCATCCACCCGGTCCTGCAGGACCGCCGGAATGCCCTCCCTGAACTTGACCCTCGCCACTTCACGGATGATTCCCGCGCGCTCGGCCAGCAGATCGACGATGCGGTCATCGAGCGCGTCAATGCGGTCGCGGTAAGGTTTCATGATGGCCGGAACGGCGTTGCCCATGCGCGGAACCTAGCATCCGCCGCAATTCCGGGGAAGAAGAGTTTTGGAGCCTTATTCCTCGTTCGCGGCCTGATAGGGAACGATCATGTCGTAACTCGCATTGATCTCGAACCCCAGAAGGCTGACCAGACGGCTTAAGTTTTCAGCCCCGGTCTTATCGATGCCTTCGCCTTTCTGACGGCACAGGAAAAGAACGGCATGGATATGGCTGACATAGTTGCGGCAACGTTCGAGCGACAGCTTACTGCATACAATCGCACTCTGTTCCATGAGCTTCTCCCTTTTTGCTCTGTACTAAAATTCAAATATGATGTAACTATATTCAAGTTTGCATACAATTGCAAGGCATTTTTTACAAAAATTCAAATTTATTTGAATTTTGTTCAAGAAGGAGGCGCATGATCACACGAGAACAATGCAGGGCGGCACGCGGCCTTCTCGGCTGGACCCAGCAGGATCTGGCCAACCATGCGGGCATGTCCAAGACAGCCATCAACAACTATGAGCGCGGCAGCGATATCCGCGCCGAATCCCTGCAATCCATCCGCGACGCCTTTGAACATGCCGATATCGAGTTCGTCGGGGATTACGGCGTGCAGCGGCGGCGCGACACGGTCAAGATCCTGCGCGGCGACGATGCCCTGCCCCAGCTCTGGGATGATATTTTCGAGACCCTGAAGAACAAGGGCGGGGAGGTGCTGATCGCCAATCTGGACGAAAAGCGTTCGGAAGGAAGCGACCCCGAAAAACTGGCGAGACACCTGAAACGGCTGAAAAGCCACGGCATCACCGAACGCCTTCTGGTCTGCGAGGGCGATGCCTATTTCCTGCAGCCGGCCCATTATTACCGCTGGCTTCCCAGGGAGATTTACGAGGCCAGCATGACGTCCTTCATCTACGGGGACAAGATGGCCCTGCAGCTATGGGGGGAATCCATGATCATCCTCGTGCAGAGCCAGGCGGCCCACAATGCCGAGAGACAGCGGTTTGAATTTTTATGGAAGGCGTCCCGCCCTACGACCGTATGACTTTTTCCGTTTTTCATTGACGCAACCAGAAGTGTATATCATTTTGTTTTGCAAAATGAGGTTGTATTCTTGGAAAGCGGCTACCTGTACGAAACGTTCAATACCCTGCTGCGCCGTCCCGGCATGGCGCGGGACGATACCTATCTCAACGCGCCGCTGTATTACATGCTGACCGGGCGGGGGAACGTCCGGATTCACGAAGGCTACGGCGCGGTCATGGCGGTCTGCCCGCATCCCCAGATCCGGGACCGCCTGCTGGTCTTTCCCGAAATCGGGCCTGGGCGCGGACGGCTGGCCGCCAGCGTGCTGTCGGAACTGGAGCCGCCGGAAAAGGGATTGCAACTGGCCCGCTTCACGGAAGCCGATCTGGCCGCCCTGAAAGATGCGCTCTCCATGCGCAATGGCGGGTGGATCGACAGCATCGTCAGGATCGAGGAAACTACCCTGGACTGGCGTTACCCCGTTCATCTGCTGAACACGCACCTTGTCGGGGCCATGGAAGGCGGCGCTTTTCTGAAAATCCGCAACAAATGCCGCCAGGTGGAGAATGTAACGGAAATCCACGATCTCCGGAGCGCCGGAGCGTTACGGACAATGCGCGCGGCCCAGAGGTACTGGGAAGGCAGCATGATGATGCGCGGCCACGAAACGGACGGCGTGTGCGGCTATTACGCCACCTTGTTCGCCATGATCGCGGAATGGCCGCACCTGTTCGACGGCCTGATCTTCCTGCAGGGCAAGCGCCCCGTGGGATTTACCGTCTATGATACGCCATTCGGCAATACGGTAAACCTTCTGGCCAATCTCAGCGACGCCAGCATAACGGGACTTGCCGATTACCAGATCGTTTCAACGTGCCGCGCCCTGGCGGCTTCGGGCGTCGCCTCCCTGAACTTCGGCGGTTCGGAAACGGAGTCGCTTGATCTGTTCAAGCGCAAATTCATGCCGCACAAGACCGTTACCCTCCTTTCCGCCGAACCCCGTTATATCCAGCAGCGCGACATGCATGTCCGCTGCGGCTCGCTGCAGCTGAATTTCGCTCTTTGAACAGTTCGTTCTTCTAGGAAGGATTATCGTTCCGGGCGTCAAGCGCGACAGCCTGTTCCGTCTGAGCATCCGTGCCGGGCTCAAGCTGCGCGTCCCGGTAACGGTCCAGCAGATCGATATCGGCGACGGCGACGGCGCGGATCACGCACCAGACGCCGACGGCGGCCAGGATATGCCATATGAAATGCGTGCCCGACCGGATATCCCCGCAGGCCGGCAGATCGATGCTGAGGACCATGAAACCGCCCGCAAGCCAGAAGGCGGCGATCATCAGGTAAAGCCCCGCATTGCCATGCCGCGCCAGCGCCGACCACAGGCCGAGAAGAAGCAGGAGCGCCATCAGCGGCAGCAAGGGCAGCGCGTCCGGCGCAATCCACATCGAATCGATATGAAGAACGCCGCACAGTAGAAGCAGCAAAGGCGGAATCAGGATGCACGCCCACAAGGGCCAGTAGAAGACGAACCGCAGAACGAGGAAGGCAAGCGTTGCGGCCAGCGCCGCCGACACGCCCAGATCGGCAATGAACGCATCCCGTTCCATGCCCGAATGCCAGAGCACCCCCGCAGTTGACAGCAGGAACAGGAGCAGGGTCAGGATCCATCCTGCGCCGCGCGGCAACTGCTCTCGCTGTCCGAACACCAGCCCCGCGATGAAGATGAAGGCCACATGGCTGTATACGTTCAGCGGCTGGTCCGGGCGGTGCCAGAACACATATTCGCAGTAACGCGGCATGGCGGGCAGAAGAGCGGACAGCATCATGGCCCGAACTCCAGGTCGACCATGACCGGCACGTGGTCGCTGGTCTGGGACCAGTCGCGGGTTTCGGTCAGGATGCGGTGGCTTTTCAGATAGGGCATCAGCGGGCGGGTCATCCAGATATGGTCGAGGCGGCGTCCGCGATTGGATTTTTTCCAGTCGCGGTTGCGGTAGGACCACCAAGTATAGCATTTTTCGTCATGGGAAACGAAGTGCCGAATCGCGTCCTGCCAATCGAGCGCCTGCTGCATTTTACCCAGCTTCTCCACCTCGACAGGCGTGTGGGATACGACGGTCAGCAATTGCTTGTGCGACCAGACGTCATGTTCCAGCGGCGCGATGTTGAAATCGCCGAGAACGATCAGGGGGTGGTCCGGCGTGTAATGCGCGGGAAACCACTCCGCCATTTCATCGACGAAGGCCAGCTTGTGCGCGAATTTGCCGTTGACGGCTGGATCGGGCTCATCCCCGCCCGCCGGGATGTACAGGCAATGAATCTCGACCGGCCGCGCCAGGCCGGGCCGCTCGATACAGGCCGCGATATGGCGGCAATCCTCTTTTCCGGCACGATGATGGATTTCCGTCGAGACGAAGGGAAACCGCGACAGCATGGCGACGCCGTTATATCCCTTCATGCCGTGGATATGGATATGCGGATAACCCAGGTCGCGAAACGCCTGCAGCGGGAAGAATTCGTCCGGCGTCTTGGTTTCCTGCAGGCAGATCACGTCGGCCCGGGTCTCCGCGATCACACGCTGCACCAGCGGCGCGCGAAGCCGGACGGAATTGATGTTCCATGTCAGGATGCGCACGGGATCAGACAGGCAATTTGAAATCGGCCGGCAACCCCATTTCCTGCATCATCCTGCGGGTTTCCTCGGCCATGGTCTCGTCGGCGCGGGATTTGGCGGCGTTGATGGCGGCGACGACCAGATCCTCCAGCGTTTCCTTTTCCGCCGGGTTCATCAGTTCCGGTGCGATTTTTATGCCGCGCATCTCGCCTTTGCAGGTCATGACAACGCTCACCATGCCGCCGCCGGACTGGCCCGTCACCTCGATCGTGCCCAGCTTCGCCTGCATCTCCTGCATCCGCTGCTGCATCACTTGAGCCTGTTTCATCATCTGCTGGATATTCATGGAGTCCTCATTTCGTATCGACGATTTTCACTTTCGCGCCCGGAAAGACCGCCGCGATCTCCCGCACCAGCGGATGCGCTTCCGCCTCGGCCAGAAGGGCGCGGTCTTTTGCCGCCGCCTGTTCGGCCAGGGTCGGCGTTCCGGGCGCGCCGGAAACGCTGACGAACCATTGCCGCCCGGTCCGGGCGATCAGGAATTTACGCAGGTCCTGCGCCAAAGTGGGCTGTGCCTCCGGCTCCAGCCGGATTTCGAGGCGGCCCGGTTCCAGCTTCACAAGATGGACGTGGCAGTAAACCTGCCCGGACAGCATCACCTCGCGCGAGTCGTTCAGCAGGCCGACGATATCCTGCAGCCCCTCCAGCCGTTCGGCGGGATACGCTTCCGGATCGGCGGACGGGACGGGGCCGCCATTGGCCGCCAGGCGCATGGCCGGTTCCGGCTGGCGCGCCACGGGCATGGAGGGCAGCGCCGCCGCCAGACTACCCGGAGTCTGCATCCCCTGCCCGCTTTTCAGCTTTTTCAGGAGGTCCGCCGGATCGGGCAGATCGGCGGCATAGGCGAGGCGGATCAAAACCATCTCCGCCGCCCCTTGAGGGTTCGGCGCGTCGCGCAATTCGCCAAGCCCTTTCAGCAGCAGCTGCCATGCGCGGCCCAGCGCCGGCATGGACAGGCGCGCGGCCATGCCTTCCGCGCGCGTAATCAGGTCCTGCGCCGCCACGGCCTGCAGACCGCCCGCGCCCGGCGCGGCCTTCAGCCGCGTCATCAGATGCACGAAATCCAGCATGTCCTCGACCAGCAGCGACGGATCCGCGCCCTTGCGGTAGAGATCGTCCGCAATCTCCAGAGCCTGCGGACATTCGCCCTTCATCGCGCAATCCAGCATGTCGAGCACGCGGCCCCGGTCGGCCATGCCCAGCATGTCCTGCACCTGCTGCAAAGTGACCGTGCCCTGCGACAGCGCGATCGCCTGGTCCAGCAGGCTGAGCCCGTCGCGCACCGACCCGTCCGCCGCGCGGCCGATCAGCGCCAGCGCCTCGTCCTCCGCCTGCACATTCTCTTTTTCGCAGATGGTTTTGTAATAGGCGGAGAGGGTCGCGGCGTCGACGCGGCGCAGGTCGAAACGCTGGCAGCGCGACAGGACCGTGACAGGCACTTTCCGGATCTCCGTCGTCGCGAAGATGAAGATGACGTGCGGCGGCGGCTCCTCCAGCGTCTTCAGCAGCGCGTTGAACGCGTTCTTGGAGAGCATATGCACTTCGTCGATGATGTAGATCTTGTACCGGGCGGAAACCGGCGCGTAGCGCACGCCGTCCAGGATCTCGCGGATGTCGTCGACCCCGGTGCGGGAGGCCGCGTCCATTTCCATCACGTCCGGATGCCGGTCCTCGGCGATGGCGCGGCAGATCTCGCAGTCGTCGGTCGGCCCGGTCGTCGGCCCGGCCTTGCCGTCCGGCCCGGTATAGTTCAGCGCGCGGGCGATGATCCGCGCCGTCGTCGTCTTGCCCACGCCGCGCACGCCGGTCAGCATATAGGCATGATGGATGCGGCCCGACGTGATCGCGTTGGTCAGAGTGCGGACCAGCGCCTCCTGCCC
>JBDHTS010000019.1:0-31650 GCA_039808845.1 Alphaproteobacteria bacterium
CGCCGCCCTGACGGTCGATCCCGCGTAACCGACCAGAGCGTGCGGCATGGTGCCAAGGCCCTTGTCCTGGCCGAAGAATTTCGCGCCGCGCGCGGTGGACGCGCCGATAAAGCCCTTCGCGCCGGTCTTGCGTTGCGCCCGCGCGCTGCCGACCGAGGCGCCATAGGCCATCAGGTCCACCATATCCTCGCCCGCGCAATGGCGGGCACCCATATCGATAAAGGCGGCCTTCGGCAGGTCGGTGCACATCGTCCAGGCGTTCCAGGCGGCGACGCAGGGCGGGCCGAGACGCTGCAGGATCTGCGTCTCCAGATCCGCCAGCTGCGTCATCGGACCGGTGATGTAGAGGATCGGGTCGCCTGCACCCACGCGCTTGCCTTCCTGATAGCGGAGATCGATTTCGGTTTTGAAGCCGCGCGCGGTTTCGGCTTCCTTCAGGAACTCCAGCGCGAGGCGCGGCGCGCAGACGACCGGGCGGCGGATGAAGACGGCATAGGTGACCGGCACATCGCCCCGCGCCCGCACGACGGCGGCGGTGTGATGGAAATAGGCGTCGGCGCCGTCGCGGATTTTTCGCTCGAAATCGTCGGGCATGGCTTTCCCTGATAATCGCAGCGGCACCTTAGGGGTTTTTGCCGGTTTTGTCATCTTTGAGGTGGAGCCGTATATTCGACGAGGACGTCATCCCCCGGCTTGTCCGGGGGATCCATAATCGAGATGCATATCATTCAGCTTTAAAGTCTGACATCCCGATTATGGATCCTCCGCCTGCGCGGAGGATGACGCGTTTGGAAGGACCTATTCCGCCGCCACGAAATGCTGGCGCTGGGGTTTGTCGGCGCGGAGGGCTTTCAGTTCGTCGGCGATCAGGAAGGCCATTTCGAGGGCCTGATTGGCGTTCAGGCGCGGGTCGCAATGGGTGTGGTAACGGTCGGACAGGTCTTCCTCCGCGATCCTGACCGCGCCGCCGGTGCATTCGGTGACGTCCTGGCCGGTGAGTTCCAGATGGATGCCGCCGGGATGCGTGCCCTCGGCCTTGTGGACGGCGAAAAATCCTTTCACCTCGCCCAGCACATGGTCGAACTTGCGGGTCTTGTAGCCGGTCGCGCTGGTCATCGTGTTGCCGTGCATCGGGTCGCAGGACCAGACGACGGCGCGGCCTTCCGCCTTCACGGCGCGGACAAGGGGCGCCAGTTTCTCCGTAACCTTGTCGTGGCCCATGCGGGCGATCAGGGTCAGGCGGCCGGGCTCATTCTCCGGGTTCAGGATGTCGATCAGTTTCAGCAGCGTGTCGGGCGCGAGGTCCGGCGGGCATTTCAGGCCGACGGGGTTTTTGATGCCGCGCGCGAATTCCACCTGCGCGCCCTCGGTCTGGCCCGTGCGCGCGCCGATCCACAGGAAGTGGGCGGAGCAGGCGTAGTAATCGCCGGTCAGGCTGTCCACGCGCGTCAGCGCCTGTTCGTAGGGCAGCAGCAGCGCCTCGTGGCTGGTATAGAAATCGGTTTCGCGGATGGCGGGAACGGTTTCGCCCGTCACGCCGCAGGCGGCCATGAAATCCAGCGCTTCCTCGATGCGTTGCGCGAGGTCTTCATAGCGTTCGCCCAGCGGGCTGTCCTTCACGAAGTCGAGATTCCATCTGTTCACGCGATGCAGATCGGCATAACCGCCCTGCGCGAAGGCGCGGAGCAGGTTCAGCGTCGCGGCGGACTGGTTGTAGGCGCGGACCATGCGGTCCGGGTCCGGCACGCGGGACGCCGGATCGAATTCATAGCCGTTGATGATGTCGCCGCGATAGGCGGGAATGGTGACGCCGTTCTTCGTTTCCGTGTCGCTGGAGCGCGGCTTGGCGAACTGGCCCGCCATGCGCCCGATCTTCACGACGGGCAGGGAGCCCGCGAAGGTCATCACGACCGCCATCTGCAGCAGGACGCGGAAGCTGTCGCGGATCTTGTTCGCGCCGAATTCGGCGAAGCTTTCGGCGCAGTCGCCGCCCTGGAGCAGGAAGGCGTCGCCCTGCGCGGCATTGGCGAGGGACGCTTTCAGATTGCGGGCTTCCCCCGCGAATACCAGCGGCGGCAGGGCGGAGAGGGCAGATTCCGCCCGTTTCAGCGCCGTTTCATCCGGGTAATCCGGCATCTGGCGGGCGGGCTTGGTTCTCCAGCTTTCAGGGGTCCAGGTCATTATATTAACGTTCTCCGCAGTGCAGCAATACCAAAGGTTTACGGAATTCCAGTCGTAAGTTCAAGGAATCTCTGCTAAAAGTCCTGTAAATGTCATGGGGGAATGGCTTAATATAGAAGTTTGCGCTTCGCAAGGAGTTGTGAATGCACCTGCAGGATCAGGCCGCCTGGCCTTCCCCTCAGCCCTTGCTGAAAGGGCTGTTCGATGCCGTCCGGCCTGTTTTAAGTGATGTTGAGCCGTCCGTCCTTTTTGACAAGGCCATGCTGCTGGAGCGCGTCACGTTTCTCGAAAACCGGTTTGACGAGGATATGAAGCGTCTGCGCGCGCTGGGCGGGATGCTGTTCGGGCGCGGGACGGAAGAATATGGTGCGCAGGCCGCCGAGACGTTCGGTCAATGGGAACAGGAAGGGCTGGCGGTTTCGATGCCCGCCCTGACTGCCGCTGCCATCGATGCTTTCGGGATCGATCCGCTGTCCACGCCCGTGCAGGCCGCTTATCTGTCCGCCATTCTGGCGGAGTATCCGAACGGGCTGCAGTATCACGGGAACGCGCATTACCGGAAGGTCCTAACTCATGCCATCCGCCTGATCGCGACGCATAACCAGATCCATGCCCATGAAGGCGCGCTGGACAGCCATGCCATCGCGCTGCTGCTGGCCGCATCGTGCATTCACGACCTGGGACACCAGGGCGGGGACAATATGCGCGGCGGCGTCTATACGCCGGGTTATCAGGAACAACAGGCGACGGAATTCGCCCGTCCGTATTTCGACGCGCTGGAGCTGGATCGCGACGACATCCTCGACATCGAGGCCATTGTGTTCTGTACGGACATCACGTTTTCCGCGGGCGACAACAGCCCGTGCATCCGCATGAAGAGGATCTTCAAAAGCCAGCACTGGAACAGCGGCGAGGACGTTTCCTTACTCCTGCTGGGGAGGATGCGGCGCTTTGAGGACAATCCGCTTCTGTCCCTGATGGCAATGCTCCTGCATGAGGCGGATATCGCCAGCTCGGCGGGCCTGACCTATGCCCAGACGATCGCGGAGACGATCAATATCATGGAGGAACGCGGCGTGAAAACGGCAGGGCCGGGAACGGTGCTGTGCTTCCTGCGCGAACAGCTGGGCGAAACGATGTTCACGCAGGCCGCGCGGCAGCTGTTCGGAACGACGATGGCCGGGATCATCGCGCAGGCGGAACAGGAAAAGGCGGCGGGGCGGAAGACGTTTTATGAATAGGTCAACGACAAGCCCTTCCTGAGGGAGGGGGCGGGGAGGGTTTACAGGCTCAAGGCTTTCAGCAAAACCTACTGTCCATGAACCCCCCACCCCGGCCTTCCCCCTCAAGGGGGAGGGAGGCGATAAAGATCAAAACGAAAAGATCGACTGGATCAGTTCGCCGAAGGTCTGGGGTTCGCGGCGGCGGGGTTGCTGTTGAGTGCGCTGTTCCGGCGGGATGTAGGCGTCCTCCATGTTCACGTATTGCTGATCGTAGGCGCCGTCCATCGGGGGCTGCCCGAGCTGGACAGCGCCTTGGGTCGGGACGCCGAAGGCCTGCGCCTGGCTGTAGGCGGACATCATCACATCTTTCCAGATCGCGGCGGGGAGGCTGCCGCCCGTCACGGCCTTCATCGAACTGTTGTTGTCGTTGCCGACCCAGACTCCGGCGGCGAACCGGCCTGAAAAGCCCATGAACCAGGCATCGCGATAGTCTTGAGACGTGCCGGTCTTGCCGGCGGCGAGATAGGGCAGGCGGGCGCGCTGGCCCGTGCCTTCGTCAATCGTTTCCTGCATCATTGACGCCAAATCCTGAACGGCGCGGTAACTGACAACCTGGAGCGGCATCGCCTTGGCATGGCGTTCGTAGACAATCCGCCCCGTCGAGTCTTTCACACGGACAATTGCATAGGGGTCGACACCGACGCCGCCATTGGCGATGGTGGCGTAGGCCGTCACCATCTCGAGGACCGGAACGCCGCTGGAGCCGAGCGCCAGACTCAGGTTGCGGTCCAGCTTCGTGCGGATGCCGAGATTGGAGGCCATTTCGGCCACGCGGTTCGGACCGACCTGCTGGATCAACTGGATAGCGGCGGAGTTCAGGGAGCGCGACAATGCGAAGTGCAGCGGCACCACGCCGTAATATTCGTTTTTGAAGTTTTCAGGATGATAACGGCCGACCGAAATCGGATGGTCGTCGATCATATCGTTGGGGGTCCATCCCGCCTCCAGCGCCGTCAGATAGACGACCGGCTTGAAGGACGATCCAGGCTGGCGCAGCGACTGGGTCGCACGGTTGAACTGACTCTTCGCATAATCGCGCCCGCCCACCATGGCCAGCACGGCGCCATCTGTATCCATCAGAACGGTCGCGGCCTGGGAAGCATTCTTCTTCGATCCTTCAGCCGCGAGAACGGAATTCACGGCCTTTTCCGCCGCGTTTTGCGCGCCGGGCCATAACGTCGTTTCGACCACCAGGTCGCTGGACGGGGAGCCGATCAGTTCCGACAGGCGGCTCAGAACCCAGTCGCCGAAATAACGCTCCGTCTCCCCCTGCGCGGGCTTGCGCTGCGGCACGGGAACGCTGACGGCCGTTTTATCGTATTGCTTCTGCGTGATGTAACCTTCCTCCAGCATCGCTTTCAGGACGATGCGCGCCCGGTCGCGGGCCTGCTGCGGGCTGGCGGAAGGGGCGTAGCGGGACGGCGCTTTCAGGAGGCCGGCGAGGATCGCGCATTCCTGCAGATCGAGATCTTGCGCGCGCTTGCCGAAATAGATATCCGACGCGGCCTCCACCCCGTAAGCGCCCCCGCCCATGTAAACCCGGTTCAGGTAAGCGCTGATGATCTCATCCTTGCTCAGTTCGTGTTCCAGCCAGAGGGCGAGCAGGGCTTCCTGGATCTTGCGGCGATAGGTGCGTTCCTGCGTCAGGAACAGGTTTTTGGCCAGCTGCTGCGTCAGGGTGGAACCACCCTGGACCACGCCGCCTTCCCTGACGTTAATGAACATGGCGCGGAGCAGGCCGACAGGATCGACCCCCGGATGGCTGTAAAACCGCCTGTCCTCGATAGCGACGACGGCATGGACCAGGTTTTTCGGCAAATCCTCAATGCCCAGCGTCCTGCCTTTCAGGTCGCCGTAACGGGCGACGACCGACCCGTCCGCCGCCTTGATGGTGACGGAAGGCTGGCGCTCGAAGGCCGTGCTCTGGACGATGCGGGGCAGTTCGGCGGCATACCAGGCGATCACCGCGCCGCCGATCAGGACAAGCCACAGGCTGACGACAATGCCCAGCTTTACCAGACGCCGGAGCAGGCCGGGACGGGAATCGTCCTGCCAGTCATAGGCGTCGTCGGAACGTTTCCGCGAGGAGGATTTCTTTTTTGATTTATGGGCCATGAAGGATAAGGCGGTTTTGTTAATTTCATCAAGCTAACAGGAAAAGCCGAGAATCGGCCAGTGGTATTATTATGACGGAATTGTGTTACAGCCTTATGTCAGACAAAATTGACCTGTTGCAATCTGTCCTTGTATGCGGCTGCGCATTCATGCGTTCTCCTGTAACTATTTTCAGGATTTTCCCATGAAGCTAGAAGAGCTCCTTTGTTTCTATATAAGCGTGCCATCTTGAAAAACTCTCTGATTCCAGAAAATCTGGGTTTTTCCTGATTGGAAGGCCATGCGGCATTTAGGATGTCTTGAAGAGGACCATATAATTCTTTTTGTATATTGCGGTCAGACGACAGATGTTCCCTGAATTGAATTATATCTCCTAAAGAATGGTCCTGGATATCCGGGCGCGATTGACCTGTTATTACATATTCGTCTATGTCGATCAGTATAGGAAAGCGAATGCCATCGAGCGGTAAAAATCCGAAATTATGGACCGTATCGTCCGTGATCAGAATCCCATGGTCGCGCAGGAGCATGTGATATATCTGGCTTGCTTCCCTTTGAGAAACCGGGCATTTAATTCCAGGTTCAATATCAATACGATAGTTTCCCGCAAGCCGGGTGAACAGAGGATACAAGCGATGTATGCTTTCAATATCCAAAAAACTTTTCGCAGGCGTAAAACGGATAACAATTCCATAGTCGCTAAGAAAAACGAGGCGACGGTCTGTATTTCTTACGTTTAAATAGAATTCTTCTTTTTGCGGTATAGGTAAGCCAAGGTTCTCAAAGAATTTGGCGGTTTCTTCTGCACTCACTGAGTCGGAAATGTTAAGAGCGTTTGGCATTATTTTTCTTATATGTAAATTACCAGTCCGGAGCAAGTTATTTTTTCTAACGCAGCAGGTAAATTACCAAAACAATCAATGCAATTATAATAACGAGCGCAAAGCCGCCGGAATGGCGGCGATAAGTGGACCAAGAGGCACCGCTGCCCGGAATGCCGAGGGTCGAGCGGGTGCCCTTGCCGCCGATGTTATAGGTCAGGCCCTTGCCGCCGACAGACAGGCTGGCGCCCTTTTTGGCGATGTTGATACGCAAGCCGGGAGCAAGGCGGACGGTTTTGCGGAAACGGAAAGCCATGAGGATTTTTTAGCATGAGCGGGGGATGGCAACAAGTGTCTCCATCTCCCACAGGGAGAGGATTAAGGTGAGGGGGTGAAAAAGCCGGGCGAAGCCCGTCCATAATCAACCGGCAAGATATAGCGGCATTTCCCGCCGCGATCAAAGAAGTCTTTCACCGCGAATGGACGCGAATAAACGCGAATGCGAATAGCCGCGCGCAGCGCAGTAAAGATTTTAACCGCAGAGGCGCAGAGAGCGCAGAGGCACTGCACTTCTCTGCGCTCTCTGCGCCTCTGCGGTTCAATTTAAAAAATGCCTGCGGCGCTTTTTGCATTCGCGTTTATTCGCGTCCATTCGCGATTAAGCTTTTTTTGGCAGGCCTCCGGCCTGACACCTTATCCCCTCACCTGGGCCCTCTCCCGTTGGTAGAGGGAAAGCTAGAGCTAGAGCTAGAGCTAGAGCAAAAGGGTAGCCAATCCCAGAAACGCGAAAAAGCCGACGCAATCGGTGACGGTCGTCAGGAAGATGGCGGAGGAAATGGCCGGGTCCTTGCCCATCCGGTTCAGGACAATAGGGACGAGGGCGCCGAAGGCCCCGGCGGCGACCAGATTGACGATCATGGCGAGGCCGATGACGATGCCCAGCATGGCGCTCTGGAAGAACATCCAGATGGCCGCGCCGGTGATGACGGCGAAGATCAGCCCGTTGAACAGGCCGACCAGCGCTTCCTTGTAAACGGCGCGCGGCGCGTTGGTGCCGGACAGTTCCTGGATGGCGATGGCGCGGACGATAACGGCCAGGGTCTGCGTGCCCGCGTTGCCGCCCATGCCTGCGACGATGGGCATCAGGGCCGCGAGGGCCACGACGCGGCTGATCGTGTCGTCGAACAGGGAGACGATCCACGCGGCCAGGAAGGATGTCAGAAGGTTCAGGAACAGCCACTGGGACCGAGACACGCTGGTCGATACGGCGGATTCGTACAAGTCGCTTTCGCCGACGCCGCCGAGTTTCAGAATGTCTTCTTCCGCTTCTTCACTGATAACGTCCGCCACGTCGTCGAAAGTAATGACGCCGATCAGCCGCCCCTGGTCGTCGGTGACGGGCGCGGAGGACAGGTCCTCCCGCCGGAAGATGCGGGCCACTTCCTCCTGGTCCATCGCGGCGGGCAGGGGATGGATATCCTCAAGCTTCAGGTTCTCCAGCTTTTCCTGCCGCTGGGCGCGGATGATACGGTTGAGCGGGATGACTCCGACAACGTGATAGGCCGGGGTGATGACAAAAATATCGAAGAATTCATCCGGCAGTTCGTTCGCGGCGGCGCGCAGATAATCGATGGTTTTGCCGACAGTCCAGAATTGCGGAATCGCGACGAATTCCCGCTGCATCAGACGGCCCGCCGAGTCCTCGGGGAAGTTCAGGCCTTCCTCCAGCGTGACCCGCATCTTGGCTGAAAGTTTGCGGACGATTTCCCGCTGATCCTCCGGGTCGAGGGCGACGATCATGTCGAGGGCGTCGTCCGAATCCATTTCGGAAAGGATTGCGGCAACTTGCGTCGGTGAAAGCGATTCCAGCGCTGTTTCGCGCAGGCCCGACGGAAGATCGTAAAAGGTATAGGGATCGAAGGCCGTACCGTACTCCGACAGCAGGCGGCGGCGGTCTTCATCCCCGATTTTCGCCAGAAGCTCGGCGGCGTCGGCGGCGCTCAGGTCGTGGATGGTGGCGACCAGTTCATCGCCGTACCCGCTTTCCAGCAGGTCGAGAATGCCGTCGATCCGGCGGTCCGACAGGCCATACAGTGGCTCGGGCAGCGCGTCGACGAGGCTGCCTTTTTCTTCTGTTTCCGTGCCGGAGTGTTCGGTCATGACATCCTGAAGAGTGAGAACAGACGTAAGGCTTTTTAGCACGAATACAGATCAATGACACTGTTCATTCCTCTCCCACAGGGAGAGGCAGCGAGGTTTAACGGAGCGTAGCGGAGTTTAGCCGCAGCGGTGAGGGGATACAGGCCGGGGTATTTTGCGCTGCTGCAAGAAATTGTCACTATCGCAACCCCTCACCCAACTTCAGCTAACTCCGCTGCGCTCCGCAAGCTTTCGTAACCCTCTCCCTATGGGAGAGGGGGAGTTTGGATTACGCCCGTTTTTTGACGGGGGCTTCCTCTTCGTGATTCTGGGCGCCGACGGCGGCGAGGGCTGTCATGTTGACGATGCCGCGTGGCGTCACGGAAGGCGTCAGGATGTGCGCGGGGGCGGCAACGCCGAGAAGAACGGGGCCGATCGAAGTGCCGTCGCCAAGGATTTTCAGCATGTTGAAGGCGATATTGGCGGCATCCACATTCGGCATGATGAACAAATTCGCCTCGCCCTGAAGCGTCGAGTTCGGCATGGCGATCTTGCGGATGCCTTCCGACAGGGCGGCGTCGGCGTGCATTTCGCCGTCGATTTCCAGATCCGGCGCACGCTGGCGCAGATCCTGGAGCGCGGCGCGCATCTTGAAGGCGCAGTCGCTGTCATGCGTGCCGAAATTGGAGTGGGACAAGAGCGCGACCTTGGGCTTGATGCCGAAGCGGCGCACGGCCTCCGCCGCCAGCATGGTCATTTCGCTGAGCTGCGCGATCGAGGGATTGGGGTTGATCTGCGTATCGCAGATGAAGAAGTTGCCGCGCGGCAGGATCAGGGCGTTCATCGCCGCCGCCGTCTCGACGCCGGGCGTGAGGCCGAGGATATCGACGATATCCTTCAGATGCTGATGATACAGCCCCACCGTGCCGCAGATGAGGGCGTCGGCCAGGCCGCGCTTGACCATCAGCGCGCCGATGACGGTCGGGTTGGCGCGCAGGACATTCCGGGCAATGGCGGGCGTGACGCCGCGCCGTTCCATGATCTCGTGATAGGCGGACCAGTATTCGCGGTAGCGCGGATCGTCTTCCGGATCGATCAGCTCGAAATCCTTTTCCGGCTTCATGCGGAGGCGCAGTTTTTTGATCCGCATCTGCACGACGGCGGGGCGGCCAATCACAATCGGTTTTGCCAAGCCTTCGTCGATGACGGTTTGCACGGCCCGCAGGACGCGCTCTTCCTCGCCTTCCGCATAGACAACGCGCTTCAGGTCGTCCTTCGCGTGGCTGAAGATCGGGCGCATCGCCATCGAGGTGCGGAACGTATAGGATTTCAGCATTTCGATATAGGCGTCCCAGTCGACGATGGGCCGCGTGGCGACGCCGGCGTCCATCGCGGCCTTGGCGACGGCAACGGGCAGTTCGACGATCAGGCGCGGGTCGAAGGGTTTCGGGATCAGATAGTCCGCGCCGAACTCCAGCTGCTCCTCCGGATAAACGGCGGCGACTTCCGCCGAAGCCTCGCGCCGGGCCAAGCCCGCGATGGCGTGGACGCAGGCGATCTTCATGCTTTCCGTGATGGCGGTCGCGCCGACGTCCAGCGCGCCGCGGAAGATGAAGGGAAAGCACAGGACGTTATTGACCTGGTTCGTGTAATCGGAGCGGCCCGTGCAGATGATCGCCTCCGGCTGGCCCTTGCGGGCTTCTTCCGGCATGATTTCCGGCGTGGGATTGGACAGCGCCATGATGAGGGGAGCTTTCGCCATCCGGCTGACTTCCGCCGCGCCCATGACGTTGGGGCCCGACAGGCCCAGGAATACGTCCGCGTCTTCCAGCGCGTCGGTCAGCGTCCGGGCGTTGGTGCTGGAGGCGAATTCTTCCTTGTACTTGTCCATGCCTTCGGCGCGGCCTTTATAGACGACGCCCTTGCGGTCGCAGACGATAATGTTGTCTTTCGGCAGGCCGAGGGCATGCAGGATTTTCAGGCAGGCCAGGGCCGACGCGCCCGCGCCGTTGGCGACCAGGCGGATATCCGTGATCTTCCGTTCCGTGAAATGCAGCCAGTTGGTCAGCGCCGCACCGACGATGATGGCGGTGCCGTGCTGGTCGTCATGGAAGACGGGAATCTTCATCTTCTCGCGCAGGCGGCGCTCCACTTCGAAGCATTCCGGCGCCTTGATGTCCTCCAGATTGATCCCGCCGAAGGAAGGCTCCAGCGCGGCGACGATATCCACAAGCTTGTCCACATCCTTTTCCGCCACTTCGATGTCGATGGAATCGATGTTGGCGAACTTCTTGAACAGGACGGATTTGCCTTCCATCACCGGCTTGGAGGCGAGCGGGCCGATATCGCCCAGGCCCAGAACGGCGGTCCCGTTGGAAATGACGGCGACCAGATTGCCCCGGCTGGTGTAGTCCAGCGCCTTCAACGGGTCTTTCTCGATCTCCTCGCACGCCGCGGCGACGCCGGGGGAATAGGCCAGCGCCAGATCACGCTGGGTCGCCAGCGCCTTGGTGGGCTGGATCGAGATTTTCCCGGGCGTGGGATGACGGTGATAATCGAGCGCGGCGTCGCGCAGGGCGTCCTTCATGGAAAATCCTTAAAAATCAAATGAAAGGCCAGAGTCAGTCTCATAGGTGCCAGAAGACCGGGTTTTTTTCAAGCGATGGTTTATGCGGATTCTCTGGAAAAACCCACCAGGATTCTGGCATAATCTAGGGAATCTTGCGGATCGTGAAACTTTCTTTTGCCTTTGAGGCAAAGAAAGTGTATCTTTTTACATATTTTTCTAAGAGCGTACCGGATCACATGGCATTGCTTCAATCACGGATTTTCAGGATTGCGGAACCCGTCAAAAAGGAACTGCCGCCGCTTTATGAGCCGCATAAGTGGAACGACGAAATCCTCATCAAAAATGTGAACTGTCTCGGATACGCGCTTAATATCAAAAGCTGGATGCGGCTTGGCGACATGGAGTTTTCCAGCCGGGGGCAGGCTATTGCGACGGTGAGCGAAAGGGCAATGAAACTTTATGGCCTGAAACCCGCGCCGTTCCAGAATCCGCCGAACAAGCAGGGGTTTTACCTGATCGCGCTGACCTGGGGCCGGGAAATGACGGACTGGCACTGGATGCGGCAGGACGCGGGCGGGGCGTGGTCGCACAAGCTGGGGTCCAAGCCGGTTACCAACCGCGACGACAAAAACCGCCTGATCGCCGATCCGCGCAAGGCTATCCTGAAAAACCACAAGGAAGTGATCGCGTTTTTCTACCGCGAGAACAGCCGTCTGCACGCCTGAAAGACTCCCTCTCCCTGTGGGAGAGGGAATTATGGGGTGGTGCGGCCGAGAAGACTCGAACTTCCACGGGGGGTTAGCCCACAGCGACCTCAACGCTGCGCGTCTACCATTCCGCCACGGCCGCATGCCTTAAGGGGATATTGCTGAGGTCGGAGAATGCTGTAACAAATATCCCGCGCCCATGCAAGCACGGCAAAGAAAAAGCCCCGGATGGGGCTTTTCGTTCAGATGGGTGAATAACCGCCCGGTTGGCTGGGTTTAGCATTTAAAACTGGGCCAGCTCCGCCAGTACCGCCACCTGGAGCAAGCGTTGGAGGAATAACACCCCATTTTTTATAGCTGACAGCTTCAAAGCACGGCGCTACGCCTTGTTCTTCGATTTTCATGATTCTGGCCTCCCTCGTAAATATATGGACTTATGATATGAGGTTAGGCGCAAACAATAAACAGGGCAAGCAGGATTTACATGGTCGAGTGGATAACTGACCGTACACCAGTTTCTTACGAAGACGCCGTAGCGCGCATGGAAGACCGTGTCGCCGCCATCCGGGCCGGGACAGTGCCAGAGACGGTGTGGCTGCTGGAGCATCCGCCGCTGTATACGGCGGGGACGAGCGCGCGGGACGGCGATCTGCTGGACACGCGCTTTCCGGTACACCGGACCGGGAGGGGCGGGCAGTATACGTATCACGGGCCGGGGCAGCGCGTGGCTTATGTGATGCTGGACCTGAAACAGCGGCAGGCCGCGCCGGATATCAAGGATTATGTCTGGCGGCTGGAGGAATGGGTGATTGTGACGCTGGCGGCATTCGGGATTGCCGGGCGGCGGATCGAGGGGAGGGTGGGGATATGGGTTTCCTCCCCCCTCCCGTCTGCGGGAGGGGGGATTGAGGGGGGCGGGCGTTCTTCGCCGGAACAGAGCGATTCAAGATATCCCTCCCCCTCTGGCTCCCCCTCCCGCTTCGCAGGAGGGGGAGGATTTCAGGAGAAGAAGATCGCGGCGATCGGGGTGAGGGTGCGACACTGGGTGACGTATCATGGGGTGGCGGTCAACGTGGACCCGGATCTGAGCCATTTCGGCGGGATCGTGCCGTGCGGGATCAGTGACGCGGGGGTGACGTCGATGCGGGAAATGCTGGGGCGGGATGTGGGGATGGATAAGCTGGATTTTGCTTTAAAGCAAAGCTGGGCGAGAGTATTTGGCAGTTAAGGTTTTTTACCACGAAGACACGAAGGACACGAAGAATCACAAAGTCTTCGTGTCCTTCGTGTCTTCGTGGTGAATCTTTTTTGTTGCCTGCGGCGCTTTCAGTCGGCGGCCATGGCGGTCAGGCCGTCTGACACCCAATCCGCGCAAAATGAAAGCAATTTATCAAGATCGTCTTTCAGAATGTTGTAGTTTTTGTTTCTTTTGTTTTTAACTTCATCCCAGTACAGCGGTTTGGCGATTTCGATCTGGAGGCTGTGGTAGCCGGCGGCGGGGCGGCCGTGGCGGCGGACGAGTTCGACGCCCTTGTACGGATTGTTGAGCGCGACACGGTAGCCGAGGCCGCGCAGGACATCGCGCAGGGCATGGATAAAGGCGCGGTCGCAGCTGGTGCCGTCGCGGTCGCCCAGCACGAAATCCGGCTGAGCCGCCGCGACGGATCCGGGCATGGAATGGGCGTTCAGGTGCCAGGCGACGCCGAAACTGTAATGCGCCTCCTCGACCAAGGCGTTCAGCGCGGCATGGTACGGACGATAATAATCCGCGATGCGGCGTTCCACTTCCTCAAGGGAAAGGCGGCGGTCATAAAGGGGCGCGCCCGGCCTGACCAGCCGCCGGACCAGGCCGATCCCGGCATGGGAGCGGGAGCCGGGACGGAGACCGGGCAATTGCCCGTCGATCAGTTCGGGGTCCAGATCGTCCTCGGCCCGGTTCGGGTCGATAAACGTGCGGGGGAAATCGGCGCAGAGCAGAGCGGCGCCATGATCCGGCGCGCCCCCGAACAGCAGGTCGACCTCGTTATCCTCTGCCCGGCGCAAGGTTTCCTCCGGACAGGCATAGGCGAAACTTGCGGGGTAGACACGCCCGCTGTGCGGGGAATCGATGACGAGCGGCAGCGCGCGGCCCGTTGCGGGCCGATGGATATGATAAACGCCGTCGATGGAATCCTTGAGCACGTGCGAAATCCTGACTATGGTAGCGAATTATTTATGACAGGCCGGACGGCCAAACAAGAGGACAAAAGCAGTTATGCACGACCTGCGCGCGCTTCGCGACGATCCCGACGCCTTCGACCGCAACTGGGCCCGGCGGGGCTTGGCCGCGCAGACGCCGTCCCTGCTGAAAATGGACGAGGAGCGCCGCGCCTGCCAGACGGAGATGCAGGCGCTGCAACAGCGCCGCAACGAGGCCTCGAAGGAAATCGGCCAGATCAAGGCCAAGGGCGGCGACGCGCAAGGACTGATGGACGAGGTCGCGCGGCTGAAACAGCAGATGGCGGATCTGGAGCAGCGGGAGGCGACGCTCGGCGAAACGCTGAACATGCATCTGGCCGGCCTGCCCAATTTGCTGGCCGACGACGTGCCGGACGGTGCGGATGAAAACGACAACAGGGAAGTGCGCAAGCATAGCGAGCCGAAACGCCTGAATTCCGAAGCGCCCGACCATGTGGCGATTGGCGAAGGCCTCGGCATGATGGATTTCGAGACGGCGGCGAAAATGTCCGGCAGCCGGTTCGTCCTGATGCATTCGGGCCTCGCCCGGCTGGAACGCGCGCTGGCGCAATTCATGCTCGACACGCATACGCTGGAGCATGGCTATACGGAAGTCTCGCCGCCGCTGCTGGTGCGGGATAGTGCGCTGTACGGCACGGGGCAGCTGCCAAAATTCGCCGAGGATCTGTTTAAAACGACGAGCGACCACTGGCTGATCCCTACCGCCGAAGTTTCCCTAACTAATATTGTGGCGGACAGCATTGTCGATGCCGATACCCTGCCGCGCCGCTATACAGCATGGACGCCGTGTTTCCGGTCGGAGGCCGGGGCGGCGGGCAAGGATACCAAGGGGATGATCCGCCAGCACCAGTTCTACAAGGTCGAATTGGTCAGCGTGACCGCGCCGGAGAAGAGCGTGGAGGAGCATGAGCGTATGACTCAGTGTGCGGAGAATATTCTCAAGAAACTCGGACTGGTTTTCCGTACGATTTCGCTGTGCGCCGGGGATATCGGGTTCGGCAGCCGCAAGACATACGACATCGAGGTCTGGCTGCCGGGGCAGCAGAAATACCGTGAGATTTCCAGCTGCTCCAACTGCTGGGACTTCCAGGCGCGGCGGATGAAGGCGCGTTATCGCGCGGGCGAGAAGGATGTGCGGTTCGTGCACACGCTGAACGGCTCCGGCGTCGCCGTGGGCCGGGCGCTGATCGCCGTGCTGGAGAATTATTACGATCCGGCGGATGGCGGCGTGTTCGTGCCGGATGTGTTGAAGCCGTATATGGGCGGGGCCGGGAAGATCGTGAAGGCAGCTTAATTCCTCTCCCTTAGGGAGAGGCCAGGTGAGGGGGAAGACGTCAGGCCGGAGGCCTGTCAAAAAAAATCTTAACCGCGAATGGACGCGAATAAACGCGAATGTGAATAGCCGCGCGCAGCGCAGTAAAGATTAAACCGCAGAGACGCAGAGGGCGCAGAGGCACTGCACTTCTCTGCGTCTCTGCGTCTCTGCGGTTTAATTTTAAAAATGCCTGCGGCGCTTTTTGCATTCGCGTTTATTCGCGTCCATTCGCGGTTAAGGGCTTCTTTGATCGCGGCGGGAGATACCGCTATATCTTGCCGGCTGATTGTGGACGGGCTTCGCCCGGCTTTTTTAGCCCCTCACCCCAACCCCTCTCCCCGTGGGGGAGAGGGGCTTTAATTTTGTGAAAAATCTTGTGTATGGGGGCGGTCTGAATCACAATGGCGGCATGAGTTTCTCAACGGTGTTCCAGCCATGACCGATTATACGAAACACAAGATCCGCCTGATCATGCACCTGCGGAACGAAGGGATCACCGAGACGCGGGTGCTGAACGCCATCGAGCGCGTGCCGCGCGAGTTGTTTGTGCCGCTGGCCCTGCGCGACCAGGCGTATGAGGATATGGCCCTGCCCATCGGGCGCGGGCAGACGATCAGCCAGCCGCTGGTCGTGGCGACGATGACCCAGGCGCTGGAGGTCGGGCCGAAGCACAAGGTGCTGGAGATCGGGACGGGGTCGGGATACCAGGCCTGCGTCCTCGCGCATCTGTGCCTGCGCGTCTACAGCATCGAGCGGCACAAGCCGCTGCTGGCCCAGGCGGAGCAGATCTTCGACACGCTGAAACTGCGCAACATCACGGCCATCGCCGGGGACGGCATGAAGGGCTGGCCCAGCCAGGCGCCGTTCGACCGCATCATCTGCACCGCCGCCGCGCGCGGCAAGCCGCCGCAAGCGCTGCTGGACCAGTTGAAACCGGGCGGCATCCTGATCATACCGGTCGCGACCGAGGATTATCAGGTCCTGCGCCGGTACAAGAAGGAAGGCGAGGATACCTACGCCATGAAAGACCTGATGCCCGTGCGTTTCGTGCCGCTGCTGCCGAACGTGGCGAAGGACGGGGAGGTTGAAGTCGCGAGTCGTGAGTTGGGAGTCGCGAGTTGTGAATCGTGAGCTGCGAGAGCGGGTAAAATTTTTTTTACTCACGACTCTCGTCTTACTCCTCACGACTGCATGCGTTACCGGTTCCCAGCATCCGGCGCCGGTCGTCCAGTATGGCCTTCAGGGCGGGGCCGCCAGCGCGGGGATGCATACGGCGGCCAAAGGCGAAACATTGTGGGATATCGCGCAGCGCTACCGCGTATCGATGCAGGATATTATCCGCATCAATGGATTGAGCCCGCCCTATGCCCTGAAACCCGAACAGCGCATCAAGCTTCCCGCGCCGCGCGAGTATACGGTCCGGCCGGGGGACACGCTGTCGAGCATCGCCCGGATGTTCGACGTCAGCACGACGGAAACCGTCAGGCTGAACAGCATCGTACCGCCCTACAAGGTGACGGAGCGGCAGGTGTTGCGCCTGCCGCCCCCGCAGGAACCGAGGAGGCAGCCCCTGCCTCTGGTGGCAGGGACGGCGTTCAGCCGCGCGCAGGCGGGCATGCCGACGGAGCGGATCGAGGATAGTGTGCCGCCCGCGCAACTCAGCGTATCGTCCATGCCGCTGGAGGATGCGCCGCCGCCCCTGATGCCCGCCGCCACGCCGGACGCCGTGGAGGCGGAAACTCTGGCCGCGCCCGCGCCGGTTCAGGGGCAGTCTCTTCCTCCGCCTGTAAGCAGTTTTCCGCCGCAGCCACGAAGTGCCGCTCCGCCCGTATCGCCGCCCGCGCCCGCGATGCCCGCCGATGTGCCGCCGCTGGCCGCGAAGGGTTTCGCCTGGCCGGTGCAGGGGAGCATCGTCTCCGGTTATGGGCCGAAGCAGGGCGGGCTGCATAATGACGGCATCAATATCAAGGCATCGAAGGGGACGCCGGTGCGCGCGGCCCAGAACGGCGTCGTCGTCTATGCGGGCAACCAGTTGAAGGGGTTCGGCAACCTGGTGCTGGTGCGGCATGCGGACCGGTGGATGACAGCCTATGCCCATCTCGACTCCATCGCGGCGCGGCGCGGGCAGACGGTGCGGCAGGGCGATTTTCTGGGCACGGTCGGCGCGACCGGATCGGTGGACAGCCCGCAATTGCATTTCGAAATCCGGCGTGGAACGGCGGCGATCAATCCGGCGTATTATCTGAAAACACATTAAACCCTCTCCCGGAGGGAGAGGGCAACGAGGCTTAACGGAGCGTAGCGGAGTTTAGCCGCAGTGGGTGAGAGGGGACAGGCCGTGGGTATTTTGCGCCATTGTAAGAAATGGCTGCCATCGCAGCCCCTCACCCAACTCCAGCTAACTCCGCTTCGCTGCGTAAGCTTCCGTAACCCTCTCCCTCTGGGAAAGGGAATATATATCGGGAGAGGGGAAATATATCCATTTACATTTTGCGGAATGGGCCAATATCCCTATAAAATAAGACGATGAGATCCGATTCCTTCCTGACCCGTCACTTGCACGATGCCGGCGAAGGCTATTTCGAGCATATGCTCTTCGCGCTGAAAATCGGGTTCCGGCTGATCCTGGGCGGGATCGGAACGATCGTCCACGCGATTTTTCCGTTCCTCTGCGTCTGCACCGGCAGCAATGCGATCTTCGGGCTGCATGA
Organism: Alphaproteobacteria bacterium; assembly: GCA_039808845.1. GTDB lineage: Bacteria > Pseudomonadota > Alphaproteobacteria > Micavibrionales > Micavibrionaceae > JBDHTS01. The sequence continues at coordinate 18,080 of JBDHTS010000019.1, forward strand.
CGAAGTGATGAAGCGCCGCAAGGAATGCGAAGAGCGGCGCACGCGGGGAAACGCGTAGATCCATATGAACGACCGGTACGATATCGCTGTCGCCGGAGCGGGGTTCAGCGGCCTGATGACGGTCGCCGGCATCATGCGCCGGGCAGAGGGCAAACTTCGCATTTTCTGGACCGATCCGGAAGCCGCGCTCGGTTTCGGCCTCGCCTACAGCACGTATGAACCGCATCATCTGCTGAACGTCCGCGCCGACCGGATGGGGGCGTGGGCGGACGGGATCGACGATTTCTGGCGCTGGCTGCAGAAATCCTATCCCGGACAGTATCAGGCCGGGGATTTCGCGCCCCGCCGGATCTACGGCGAATATCTGGGCGCGATCCGCGACCGTTTCGACATGGTCCCGCTGGAGACGCTGCGCGTGAAATCGGCGAAACGGGAAGGGGATGTCTGGGCCTTGCGCGCGGGCAAGCGCCGGATCACGGCACGGCATCTGGTGCTGGCGACGGGAAACCCGCCGATCGCCGGTCTGGGCTGGCCGGGCGGCGGAATGTATATCTCCAATTTCTGGGCGTGGCGGCTGGAGGGGCATTCCGCGGGCGGACTGCCGCCGGATGCAATCATTGTGATCGCCGGAACGGGCCTGACGGCGGCGGACGCGGTGCTGAGCGTGCGGTCGGACGGATTCCGGGGCCGGATCGTCTGCGTTTCGCCGCACGGGCACTGGCCCTGCGTTCATGCGCCGGTGGAAGCATATACGCAGGCAGCAGTGCTGGAAGAAGAATTGAAAAAGAAGGCGTCGGCGCGGCATTATCTGAATACCCTGCGGCGCCATGTTACAAAGGACAACTGGCGAAGCGTGATCGACAGCCTGCGGCCTTATACGCAGGATTTGTGGGCCGCGCTGCCTGAAACGGAAAAAGGCCGGTTCATGCGGCATCTCTGGTCGCGCTGGAACGTCCACCGGCACCGCATGGCGCCGCAGATCGATGCGGCGGTCGCGGATGTGAATCTGATCGCCGGACGGATCGTGGACGCGTCGGCGGACGGCACGGTGACGGTGCGGCGGCGCGGCGGACGCGGGAGCGAGACCATCAAGGCCGCGCTCGTGCTCAATTGCACGGGACCGTCCTATCGCCGGATGGTGGCGGAAAGTTCGCTGCTGACATCGCTGATGGAACAAGGGCTGCTGAAGCCGGGGCCGCTGGGGCTTGGCATTTCTACACCGGATGCGCCGGGGCTTTACGCTATCGGCACGCCATTGCTCGGTGAATATCTGGAAACGACCGCCGTGCCGGAGTTGAGAGGGCAGGCTGCGGCGGTGGCAGAGAAAATTCTGTCGTCATCCCGGACCAGCGACGCGCAGCGAGCGTAGTCCGGGATGACGATGTTGTTTGGGGCGAGGATGAGAAACGCATCAATCGATTCTGTCTTCCAGAAAATGCCAGACGCGGATGATAATGGGCGTATCGCCGTCATCCAGCCTGTATCGGATAATATAACCGCGCTTGCCGAACGATGCGGGCAGTTCGCGTGAGCCGCTGTCGTCGTTCATCAGCTTTCCCAGGCGGGGAAAATCCAGAAGGGTGTCGGCGGCTTGAAGGATATGAAGGGCCGCGGTTTTCGCCGCACCGGGATTTTTTTCTTCGAGAAATTTAAACAGACGTCTCAGATCACTGATGGATTCCGGGGTCCAGATTACGGCCATTCTTTTTCATCCGCCGTGCCGATGGACCGGAGCCAGGCTGCGACCTTTTCGTGTGGAACGCCGTTGCCGGCGCGCAGATAATTCCGCCACCGTTCATCGTCTTCCTCGCGCTCCCGCCAATAGCGTTCCTGCTCGACAAGGTATTTTTCAATCGCCGCCTTCATGATCCAGTGCGGAGACCGGTCCATTTTTTCGCCAAGCGCCTTGATCCTCTCCCGCATGTCGTCGGTCACTTTGATGCCGGTCGTGGTCATAATCTTATCTTGCAAAAAAGTTGCACCTTTAGCAACTATATCACAATGAACGATCGGCCACAAGATTCTGCATAAACTGCCAGGCCACCCGCCCCGAACGATTGCCGCGTTCGAGGGACCATTCGAGGGCCTGGCGGTGGAGGTCGGGTTTCGGGATTTTGACTTTCAGCGCTTCTGCATAGCGGTCGACCATGGCCAGATACTGATCCTGGTCGCAGGGGTAGAAGCCGAGCCAGAGGCCGAAGCGGTCGGAAAGGGAGACTTTCTCCTCGACGGCCTCGCCGCGGTGGATGGCGGTCGAGCGTTCGTTCTCGATCATGTCGCGCGGCATCAGGTGGCGGCGGTTCGATGTGGCATAGAACAGGACATTGTCCGGGCGCCCTTCGACCCCGCCTTCCAGAGCGGCTTTCAGGGATTTGTAGCCGGAATCGCCCGCATCGAAGGACAGATCGTCGCAGAACAGCAGGAATTTGAAAGCGGACGCGGCACGCAGCAGATCGAGCAGGACGGGCAGGGTGCCGATATCCTCCCGGTGGATCTCGATCAGTTTGAGGTCTTTTTCCGTGAAGGCCGCATGCACAGCCTTCACCAGCGAGCTTTTGCCCATGCCCCGTGCGCCCCAGAGCAGGGCGTTGTTGGCGGGCAGGCCGTCCGCGAAGCGTTCCGTGTTTTTCAGGAGCCGGTCCGCATGGTCATCGATCCCGACCAGCAGGGCCAGCGGAACGGCGCTGACCCTCGGCACGGGCTTGAGCGTGGCGGATTCGGCCTGCCAGACGAAAGCGTCCGCCGTCTCCCAGGCGGGCGCGACAGGCCGGGCCGAACCGGACAGCCGTTCCAGAGCCGTCGCGATGCGTTCCATAAGGGCCGGTATGTCGGTGTCCGTTGAAGTCATGGTAAAAGGTTTATCGCTGAAGAGGTTTGTTTTAAAGTCCTAAACCATTCCATTGTCATCCCGGCGAAGGCCGGGATCCATACGCTGTTTCCATTAATAGAAGGGCTGATAATAGTCATAAAGTGCGCTCTGTGATCGTTGGCAGCCTGATATACGGGCTGAGCCATTGTATGGGTCCCGGCTTTCGCCGGGATGACGGAGTTGGGTGAAGCGGAGAAGTTATCCTTGAAATTGCCGCCGTCCCCGTTATAGTCCGGCTTTATTTCCCTGTCGATGGAAGGAAAAGCCATGCTGGTTTCAGCCGCCTTTGCCGCAGACGCCGCGGCGACCGCCACCGGCCCCGAAGCGGGCGCGGCGCATGACGCGTTCGTGCTGAACATCATGCTGATCGTCACTCTGGTCGTCATGTTCTATTTCATGATGATCGTGCCGCAGCAGAAACGGCTGAAGCGGCACCAGGAGATGCTGAAGGCCATGAAAAAAGGAGACGAGGTCGTGACCTCGGGCGGCCTGATCGGCAAAATCGACAAGATCAAGGACGGGGATGAGGAAGTGGTCATCGACCTGGGCAACGGTGTGAAGGTCACGGCGCTGCGCTCCACCATCCAGGCCCGGCCGGAAAAGACGCCCGCCAACGACGTCAAACCGAAAGACGCGAAAGCCAAAGACGCGAAGTAAATGATTTATTTCCCCCGCTGGAAGACCGCACTGGTCCTGATCGTCTGCGCACTCGGCATCCTTTACGCGCTGCCCAACCTGCTGTCGAAGGATACGCAGGCGAAGCTGGCGGGCAGCCTGCCGGGATGGATGCCGCACAAGACGGTCAATCTGGGCCTGGATCTGCAGGGCGGATCGCATCTGTTGCTGCAGGCGGATCTCGACGCGGTGATGAAGGATCGGTCGGAGAGCCTGATCCAGGGGCTGCGTCCGGAGCTGCGGAAGGCGAAAATCGGTTACACGCAGATTGCCGCCATGCCGGGCGGCGGACTCCGGATCAAGCTTCGCGCGGCAGCGGATGGGGCCGCCCTGCGCAAAATCCTGCGTAACCTCGACAGCGACCTGACCATTACCGACAAGGATAACGGGGAAACGGTTGAAGCGGTTTATGGTCCCCCCGACCTGAAAAAGATCCAGGACACTACCATCGAACAATCCATTGAAATCGTGCGCCGCCGGGTCGATGAAACCGGGACGCGCGAACCCGCGATCCAGCGTCAGGGCGAGGATCGGATCATCGTGCAGATCCCCGGACTCGACAATCCGGAACGGATCAAGGAGCTGCTGGGCCGGACGGCGAAGCTGACGTTTCATCTGCTGGCGGAAGCGGGCGGCGGGCGCAGCCTGCCGATGCAGGATCAGCCGGGCCAGAATGTTACGATCCAGCGCCAGGCGATGCTGACCGGGGACATGCTGATCGACGCGCAGCCCTCCTTCGGCCAGACGGGGAACCCTGTCGTGACATTCAGGCTGAACGGGCTGGGCGGAAAACGCTTCTGCGACGTGACGCGCGGCAATGTCAACAAGCCCTTCGCCATCGTGCTGGACAATGCAGTCATCAGCGCGCCGAATATCAATGAGCCGATCTGCGGCGGCAACGCACAGATTTCCGGCAACTTCACGCTTCAGGAAGCGACGGATCTTGCCTTGCTGCTGCGGGCCGGAGCCTTGCCCGCGCCACTGCATGTTGTGGAGGAACGAACGGTCGGGCCGACGCTCGGCGCGGATTCGGTCAAGGCGGGCATGAAGGCCTGTATCTATGCCTTTGTCTTCGTCTTCATCTATATGACCCTGATCTACGGCCTGTTCGGCCTGTTCGCGTCGTTCGCGCTGCTGTTCAACATGATCCTGATCATCGCCGTGATGTCGACGCTGCAGGCGATCCTGACCCTGCCAGGCATCGCGGGGATCGTTCTGACCATCGGTCTGGCGGTCGACGCCAACGTGCTGATCTTCGAGCGGATCAAGGAGGAGTTGCGCGCCGGGCGGAGCGTTCTGGCGGCGCTGGACGCCGGATATACGCGCGCGCGGACGACCATTATCGACTCGAACCTGACCGCGCTGATCGCCGCGCTGATCCTGTTCTCCTTCGGCACCGGGCCGATCAAGGGCTTCGCCGTGACGATGTGCATCGGGGTGGTAACGTCCTATTTCTGCGCGCTGATGCTGACCCAGATGATCGTGCTCGCCTGGATCCGCTGGAAAAAGCCCAAAACGATACAGGCATAGGACTGGCGTTATGATCATCAAACTGTTCCAGCTGATCCCCGACAATACGAAGATCGATTTCTTCGGACATCGGTTCTATGCGTTTCTGGCAAGCCTTGTGATTATAGGCGGATCGATCCTGTGCATGTCCGTCAAAGGCATGAATTTCGGGATCGATTTTACCGGCGGAACGGTGATCGAGATTCAGACTCCTGTCGATCCCGACCTTGCCAAGCTGCGCGAGGATCTGAACAAGTTAAGCCTCGGCGATGTCTCTCTGCAGGAATTCGGATCGAAGCGCGATTTGCTGATCCGCCTGCCGGAGCAGGAGGGAGGCCCGGACGCTCAGCAGAACGCCCTCAACAAAATCCATCAAGCCGTGGACGCAGAGTTTTCCAGTGCCGGAACGGTGGATTACCGGCGTACCGAATTCGTCGGGCCGCAGGTCGGGGAAGAGCTGAAAAGGGCCGGGCTTATGGCCATCCTCACGGCCATTCTCGGCATCCAGGGATATATCTGGCTGCGCTTCCGCTGGCAGTACGGCGTGGGCGCGCTTCTGGCCCTGATCCACGACGTCATGGGTATCCTCGGTCTGTTCTCGCTGACGCAAATGCATTTCGATTTGTCGACACTGGCGGCGATCCTGCTGGTCGCGGGGTATTCGATCAACGAAACCGTCATTATCTTTGACCGGGTAAGGGAAACGCTCCGCAAATACAAGAAACTGCCGATGCAGGAGGTGATCAATTATTCGATCAATTCCACCCTGCCGCGCACGATGATGACATCCGGGTCCACACTTTTGGCGCTTCTGGCGCTCTGGCTATTCGGGGGAGAGGTGATCCGCAGCTTCGTGTCGGCTTTGTTCTTCGGCATTCTGATCGGAACGCATTCGTCCTACTTCGTTTCCACGCCGTCGCTTTATTATTTGAAACTACGCCCTGAGAAAAAGGCGGTAGACGACGACATCGAAAAATAATTTCCCTCTCCCATGGGGAGAGGGTTGCGAAAGCTTAGCGATGCGAAGCGAGCTTAGCTGAAGCTGGGTGAGGGGTTGCCCTGTTAAAGATATATCAGCGCCATCGCGTGCCCTCACCCAGCTCCGTCTAGGCTCCGCTGCGCTCTGCCAAGACTGCGCAACCCTCTCCCTCAGGGAGAGGGAAGGTTTGATTATAAGGTGAATGATGGATATCACGCCGCTTATCAATGTCGACCAGCAGGTGATCCAGGGGTACGGGCAGGGGCGGTTCCGGATCAACGGGATTGTGTACGGACATCCGGTGATTGTTCTGCCTTCCGGGACGCAGCGCTGGAACGTGGCGGTATCTGCGCCGGAGTTGACGGTTGAGGATTTTTTACCGTTGATTGCGCAGGCGGACGAACTGGACGTGGTTTTGTTCGGAAGCGGCGCGGCGAGCGACAGGCCGGGGCCAGACGTCCGGAAAGCGCTGAAAGACAAAGGCCTCAATCCGGAAGCTATGGATACGGGTGCGGCCTGCCGTACCTATAATGTTTTGATGACGGAGGGGCGCAGGGTCGGGGCGGCCTTGCTGCCGGTCTGAATTAATGCTTTTCCCGGTTCGGGAAGCCCGCTAAAGTGCAACAGCCTTTAAGCGCGTTATTCCGACGGAAGCCGGAGTTTGATTTTGCAGAAGACTGCGACTTTCGCCGGGATCACGTTTCATAAAGGACGATGAAGATGCTCGAACTGTTGACCGACCCGAATGCATGGGCCTCGCTGCTGACACTGACCGTGCTCGAAGTGGTGCTCGGCATCGACAACATCATCTTTCTTTCGATCATCACGTCAAAACTTCCGAAAGAGCAGCAGCCCATGGCGCGGCGGGTCGGCCTTGGGCTGGCGCTGATCATGCGGATCGTCCTGCTGTCCATGGTCGCCTGGATCGCCAGCCTGACCACGCCGCTCGTCACCATCATGGGGCAGGAGGTTTCATGGCGCGACCTGATCATGATCAGCGGGGGCCTGTTCCTGTTGTGGAAAGGGACCCATGAAATCCACGCCTCGGTCGAAGGCGGGGAAGAAGAGGTTAAAGTTTCCGCCAAGAACAGTTTTGCCTTCATCATCGCCCAGATCGTGATGATCGATCTGGTGTTCTCGCTTGATTCCGTCATTACGGCTGTCGGCATGTCGGACCATCTGGAGATCATGATCGCCGCGGTCGTCATCGCCATCCTGATCATGCTGTTCGCATCGGAGCCGGTGTCGGCCTTCGTCAACAAACATCCGACGGTCAAGATGCTGGCCTTGAGCTTTATCCTGCTGGTCGGCCTGGCGCTGATCGCCGATGGTCTGCACTTCCATATCCCGCGCGGCTATCTGTACTTTGCAATCGCGTTTTCTCTAGGCGTGGAATGCCTCAACCTGATGGCAGCGAAGAAAAAGCAGAAGCATTAATGGGTTAAATTTGCAATTTTAAAGAGAATCGAGGTATTAACAGGCCATGAATGAAAAATGAGGACGTGAGATGAAAACCCCATACCTTATTTTGCCTGCCAGAGGTCATGAAATCAGCAAAATCGATCAGACAAAATATGATCTCTATCCTGCAGGAGACCCGCCAATCAGTTTAAGAGGTATATTCGATAGACACCTCATGGACGGGTTAAATCCTGGTGATTTAGTGTTAGCTGTTAAAATCCCCAAAGAAGAACGGAAAGCGCGAAAAGCTGCCAGAGAAAAGGGTCTTACAGTTCTTGGTCTTTAGTAGAAGGGGAGCCGAAGCTCCCCTTGAATTTTTCAGGCGGCGATTTTCAGCGGGCCTTTCTCGTAGAGTTCGCCGACATAGTCCCAGTTGATCAGGCTGTCGACGAACACTTCCAGATATTTCGGGCGGGCGTTGCGGTAGTCGATGTAATAGCTGTGTTCCCATACGTCGCAGCCCAACAGGGGCGTCTTGCCATGGACGACCGGGTTTTCGCCGTTCGGGGTTTTCATGACATCCAGTTTGCCCGAAGCCGGATCGAGCACCAGCCAGCACCAGCCGGAACCGAACTGGCCCACGCCCGCCTCGACGAATTTCTTTTTGAAGCCGTCGAAACCGCCGAAATCGGACGCGACCTGTTTTTCCAGCGCGCCGGGCAGTTTGGAGCCGCCGCCGTTCTTTTTCATCCAGTGCCAGAAGTGGATATGGTTGAAATGCTGGCCCAGCTGGTTGAACAGCGGTGCTTTCGTCTTGTCCTTGAAGGCCGCGACCATCGCTTCCTCCAGCGACTTGTTCTCCAGACCCGTTCCCTGGATCAGCTCGTTGCCCTTGTCCACATAGGCCTTGTGGTGCTTGTCGTGATGGAATTCCAGCGTCTCCTTCGACATATAGGGCTGCAACGCGTCATAGGCGTAAGGCAGTTCGGGCAGGGTGAGGGGCATCGTCATTCTCCATGAAGCGTTTCAATTTCAGCCCCTAATCTATACCGAAAGGGCTTTTTGGCAACTCCGCAAGCATTGTAGACATTTCTGAATGTCTGGTGTTAAAATGTACACATGCCTGTACAAGATGATGCATCCGGCGAAAGCACAACCCTGACCCTCCGCCTGACCGCGGAGTTGAAAGACAGGCTTGGGCTTCTTGCCGAACAGACACAGCGGAGCCGCTCCTTCCTTGCAAACGAGGCGGTCGCCAGTTATGTCGACCGGGAACTCGCCATCATCGCGGGGATCCATAAAGGAATGGAAGATATTGCGTCCGGACGTTTCGTCACGCAGGAGGAAGCGATGCGCCGTTTTCGTAAAACCATCGCCAAAACCGCCAAGAGACGGACGTGAAGCGGGCCGTATGGTCCGTGGAGGCGGTTGATGCTTTCGACGACATTCTCCGCTATATTGCAGCAGACGATCCAGGGGCGGCCGAGCAGGCCGCCCTGTCCATCGAAAAGACAATCGAGGCGCTGCAATTCATGCCGACCGGGCGCCGCGGCAGGGTCAAGGATACCTATGAACGCGTGGTGACTGGCCTGCCCTTTATCATAGCCTATACGCTCAAGGTTGATGCGGCGGGGGATGAGACCTTATGCATTCTCCGCATCATCCATGGCGCCAGAAACTGGCCGGAGAACGCATGGCCGAAATGACCTATAGCGGCGATCTCGTCCGCGCGCACGATTACGACCGCTTTCTCTCCAGCCTGTTCACTCCGGCGGACAGGCGTCCGGCGCTGTGGGCGCTGTATGCGTTCAATTATGAGATCGCGCGGACACGGGAGGTGGTCAGCAACACGATGCTGGGGCTGATCCGCCTGCAATGGTGGCATGATGCTTTTGGCAGGATTTATGGAGGCGGAGAAATCCCCGCGCATGAAATCCTGCGGGATCTGGCGCCCGCCATCCGGACCCATGGCCTGGCGCGCGAGGATTTCGAGCAGATGCTTTACGCGCGGGAGTTCGATCTGGAGGACCGTCCGCCGGAGAATCTGCAAGGGCTGGAGCATTATGTAGATTTTACGGCGACGCCCCTGCTGCGTATGGCCCAGGCCATAGCAGGCGAAACGGCCGGCGACGGGGCGCCGGTCGCCAAAGCCTATGCCATGGCGGGCCTGCTGCGCGCCGTGCCGTTTCATGCGGCCCAGCGCCGGTGCTATCTGCCAGGAATAAATGTCGAAGGGCTTTATGCCGGAAAACCTCAGGGGTTGGAGGATGCCGCGCGGGGCGTAGCGGAAAGGTTGGAAACGCTCCTGAATGAAGCCCGGTTGAAGGGCAAAACGGCAAAAGTCATGGCGGCTCAGACCGGTCTTTTTCTCAAAGTATTGAAAAACAACAATTTTAATGTCCTGGGCGGACGGATAAGCGCCCCCATTCCTTTTTATGCCCTGCGGGTCTGGGCCCAGTCCCTGGGATAGGGCTTGAAATTTGTAAAGTTTTCAGCAATGTGTTTGTAATATAGTAAATATGGCAAACAAACCTGCGGAGCTTCCATGACCCTGCCGCCGATCCTCTCCAACATTCCGTTTCTGAAGGTGCCGGGTTCCGGGCCGCAAAAAACACCCGCTCCCGTTCAGCAGAAGATTCAGGATTTTCCATCGGACAGGATCGAGGTGTCAGCCGCCGCCGTTGAAAAGCAACGCGTCGAGGCAGAGGTCCGCAGCACGGTTGCCAGCGTCCGTCAGGAACTTGAGAGTTCGGATCTCAGCCTGGGTCTCGATCCCGAAAAGATGGCCGGGTAGGCTTTCATATCTCAAAACATTATCGTTTCAAGCTGAACTCCCTCCCTGCCATCTCAGGACGGGTGTTTTTTTGCCTGCCGACTGTCAGCAAGCGCGACCGGAAGACCATAAGCCCCTCCCTGCGGGAGGGGGCGCCTGATGGGCGCGGGGATGACGTATGTGAACATCAGGCATGGGCAGGATTCAGGAAAGCTTCCAGCCTGGATTTGAGGTCCTCGGCCCTGAACGGCTTGGAAATGTAATCGTCCATGCCGGCGTTGAGGCATTTTTCCCGGTCGCCGGGGAGGGCGTGCGCGGTCATGGCGATGATCGGAAGGTGGGCCTTTCCTCTCTCCTTTTCCATCGTCCGGATACGGCGGGTAGCTTCATAACCATCCATTCCCTGCATCTGAACATCCATGATAACGGCGTCGTACTTGCCTTGCGCGAACTTCTCCACCGCCTCGATCCCGTTCACGGCGACATCGTGGTCGTATCCGTAATCGCTCAGAAGCGTGCTGACGATCATTACGTTCGGGCTGTAATCATCAACCAGCAAAATCATGCCTTTGCTTGCGGGATTTCCAAGGATACCCTGATCCTTGCGGATTTCTTCGGCTTCAGCCTCCGCAACAGGCAATGGTAGGGTGACGGTGAAAGTCGATCCCTTACCGACTACGCTTTTAACATCGATATGTCCGCCCATGCGGTCCACCAGGGCGCGAACAATGCTTAGCCCCAGGCCGCTGCCGCCATATTTGCGTGTAATAGTGCTATCGCCTTGCGTGAATTTTTCGAAGACATGGGCGATCTTGTCCTCGGCTATGCCGATGCCGGTATCGCTGACAGCGATCGAAACGTTTTTAAAACCGGTCCTTTCATGGGCATGGGATGAAACGGTGATAGAAATGCCGCCCTTCTGCGTGAACTTGATGGCGTTGCCGACAAGGTTCAGAACGATCTGCTGCAGCTTTGTAGGATCGCCGATATACCATTCCGGCGCCTGGCCCGCGTAATCGAGAGTCAGGTCCAGGCCTTTTTCGTTCGCGCGCACAGACATCATGCTGATGACACGGTCCATCAGCGAGCCCACGGAGAATGGAAGAGATTCCAGCTCCATCATATTGTCCTCGATCTTGGCGATGTCGAGCATGTCGTTGATGATGGTGAGCAGGGAGTCGGCGCTGGATTGCAGAGTCGCCACGAATTGCTTTTGTTTCTCATTCAGCCCGGTGCGAGACAGAATACCGGACAGGCCGATGATGACGTTCATCGGCGTGCGCATTTCGTGGCTGACATTGGCCAGGAACTCGGTTTTGGCGGTGTTGGCGGATTCCGCCCGGCGCTTCGCCTCGCGCAGTTCCTCTTCCATCTCCTTTTGTTCGGTCATATCCGTGATCGCGCCGACGAAACGGATGGCCTGGCCCTGTTCGTTGCGCACCGCGATCCCGCGGGACATGAACCAGCGGTAGCGCCCGTCCTTGTGCCTGAGGCGGAAAAAATTCTTGTATTCATCCTCCCGTCCATCGAGATAATCCACGACATGCGCCATCGTGGCGTCCCGGTCATCCGGGTGGAGGTCCCGGCTCCATGCATCGGCGCTGTCCGGATACTCGGCATCCGTATAACCCAGGAGGGCTTTGTACCGGGGCGCCAGATAGACCGTCCGGCGCACAGGATCGAAATCCCACAGGCCGTCGTTCATGCCCTTGAGGGCAAGTTCGAAACGCTCTTCGCTGTCCTTCAGGCGGTTTTCGGCCTGAAGCTTGTCATGGATATCGATGCAGGCGCCTGTAAATCCCGCGAATTCGCCAAACAAATCATAGTGAGGCTCCCCCCGGTCAATGACCCACCGGTATTCCCCGTCATAGCGGAGCAGGCGATACGTGATTTCAAAAGCCTGCCTCTGCCTGAACGCGAGATCATAAACATTGCGATGATGGTCATAGTCGTCCGGATGGATACCCACATCCCATTTCTGCACTTCCGCCGCGAAAGCCCGCCCGGTGAAGCTGAGCCATGCCTTGTTGAAATAATAGCATTTGCCTCTGGCGCCGGCCATCCAGACCATGGCGGGAATCGAGTCGGCCAGGGTGATGAACATCTCCTGGCTTTTGCGGAGCTTCGCCTCGGCATCGCGCGCGCGGAGAAGGGAGCGGATGGTGGCCGTCAGTTCCTGCGGGTCCGCGGGCGCGGTCAGATAGGCGTCCGCGCCGCTGTCGAGGCCCTGAGCCTTTTGAAGACCTTTCGTAAACGACGCCGATGTCATGAGAACGGGGATGGCGGCAGTATCCGGATCAACTTTGAGCTGTTCGCAGACTTCATAGCCGCTGGCATCGGGCAGTCCGATGTCGAGGATAATGACGTCGGGCTTCGCGGCCAGAAGGCGCCGGCCTTCCCGCCAGCTTCCCGCTTCGATCATCCTGTAGCCGCCACGCTTCAGCAGCCGCCCAAGATAGGCGCGGTTGGCTTCCTGACCGTCGATGACAAGAATACCGGGAGCATGCTCCGGTTCGTCTTCCGCCATGAGAAACCCATCCTGCCGGTGACTATCGGACCCAGAAGAACTTTTAACCTTTCCGGTGGAAGATGTCATGCGAAAACATCCTTCGACAGGCGCCGGGGCGGAACGGATTCGCCGCGCGCGCCTTTTCCACGCATTTTTTCAAACGCATCGGGAAGCGGAAACGCGCCGGCGCTTTTCAGGGCTTTCAGTTCGCGCCATGACGGCGGGACGGCAGCGCGCAGGCGCACCGGAAAAGCCGCCGGTGAGGAATGCATACGCCTGTTCCGGCAAGCCCGCGCCGCCATGTCATCGCTCCACCCGAAACAACGCCCGGCTGCGTTTTTCGGTTCCTTCGTAAAAGCTGTGCCCTTCAGGAAACGATCTCATTCAGCCGGTTGCATTTTTCTTCGGTTGGCACCAGACTTCCCTGATGACGGAGACAGGAGTCCTTTTCGTCTGCACGGGCAATATCTGCCGTTCCCCCACGGCAGAAGGGATTTTCATCGGCCGCGTCAGGGGGACGCCTCTGGAAGAGAAGGTTTTCGCGGCTTCGGCGGGAACGCACGATTACCATGCCGGCGATCCGCCGGATATCCGCGCGGTCCGGATGGCGGCCAGGCGGGGCGTCGATATTTCAGGGCTGCGCGCCCGCCACTTCAAGAAATCCGATTTCGATTCCTATGATTTTATTCTGGCGCTGGATGGCGGGCATCTGGATATCCTGCGGCGAATGGATCCGGGAGGAAGGCGCGGCAAACCGCAGCTGCTTTTGTCATATGCGGCGGGCGGCGACGTACCCGACCCTTATTATGGCGGGGAAGATGATTTCGCCCGCGCGTACGACCTGATCGAACAGGGC
>JBDHTS010000020.1:0-30549 GCA_039808845.1 Alphaproteobacteria bacterium
GCCTGAAGAAGCGCCCGCGGCTCCAGAGCTTCCGCCCCAGAAGACGGAAGGCCCCGCGCAAAGCGTCTCTGTCCCGCCCCGGACAGAGACGCTTGCGCCCCTTAAGGCTCCCGCTCAGCCGCCTGCCCCGCGGCAAGCCGAGCCTCCCAAAGTCGCAGAGGCGGCGAATGCCGTCGCCCCTTCGGCGCAACCGCCCCCGCAGCAAGGCCCCCCACCCCGGGCCTCGCCACCGGAAAAACCGCCTGACAAGGCGCCAGCCCCAAAAAAACCCGCTTCGGCGGGCACAGGCGTTTCTGTAACCGGGCTGCGGATGGGCGACCACGGCGGCACGGCAAGGATCGTGCTGGACGTCACCGGCAAGACGTCTTTCCGCCATGACCTCGACAACAGCGAAAACCTGCTGGTGATCGAATTGCCGGATGCAGGCTGGAACGGCAGCCCGTCGCAGACCTTCGCGGCGGATTCTCTGATCGAGTCCTACACTGCGCAACCGATGGATGGCGGAAAAGGAACCCGCGTCGTCATCCAGCTGAAGGCCCCAACGAGTGTTGTCTCAGAAGCGGCACTCGGCGCGGATAAAGGCAACCCGGAACGCATCGTTCTGGACCTTAAGAAATAGCGGTCGCCTTCAGGGCGGCCGCGTTTGGCATAGGACATTCCACCCGTCGGTATGGGGCGCGTGGATGCTGTGGTTATGATATCTGCAACGCAGCGCAGGATCATAAACGTCGGAAGCTATGATATTGGCTTCCGTCAGACCGCGTTTATTAAGCCAGATAAAGCCTGGAAGCGGCGCGCCGCTTCCAGATCGCGGCGTATGGCCTGATTTCTTCGCTGTTGCTGCGGCTCTTCGCCATGAAGGGCGGCGTTATAAATCTTTGCCTTGTAGATTTCCTCGACATTGGCAGCGTTATAAGCATCTTCCGGCGACAAGGCGTTACGGACGAAGGCCAGCGCGAGCACGATCGATCCGCTAAGCGCCGTGACAAGTTGCAGAACCGTGAACGCTTGGTCATCCAGACCATTCACAGCTTTGGCTACGGCATGATGCGCGCCCTCCGGCTGCGTAAGCGCCTGCAGGTCATCCGTCGTTGCCAGCGGCACGCCGAACTCCCTTTCAAACCAGGAGAGCCAGGGATCCCATGCTTCCGCCTGACGTGCTGCGACGGCATCATGGGCGGCCCGGTAACACAAAAGATCGGTATCAAGGTAATCCAGCGCTGCCTCGGTCATGGCAGCCCGGTTCCGGCCAACCTGTTCCAGCGCCGTTGTCATCATTTGGGTCAGCGGCATCGTTTCCGGATCGATCCGGTCTTCCTGTGCCGCCCACTCATCGGCAATGGCTGAGGCCAGATCTTTCGCAGGCGCGGTCAAAATCAATCCGCCGGGTGTGCGGACCGCCCGGCCGTCAAGATGAATTTCAAAACCGCTTTGCCCCTTGACCGCTACGGCGTTTTTATAAAAACGCTTCATGGCAGGACGCAGCCCTTCGCGGTGTCATTCACCGGATTCAACTGAAAGGAAACTGCATCATTGTTAAAAACGATTTTGCCACTGTATGGCGTCGTATCTGTCTCCAGGATCGCAGGATCGAATGAAACAGCATTTTTCCCGATGCGCGCGGTGAAGCAATTCAGTTTTTTCCCCTGAAGGGCCGGATCGAGAAGGCCTGCGCCGGGAGCCGTTTGGTCAGCCTTAAATGAAAGCGTGTTGTGCTCCCATGAAAAATCACCGGACCCGCCATCCAGTTCCAGCTTTCCTTTAAAGCGGGAAAAGTCCAGATATCCTATCAGCGCCAGCATCAGATCGACAGAAGAGGGACCGCCATGTGCGGATACGGATCCTGTCCATGACGATTCATCCATTTGATGGATATCTGCCCGCAGGCCAGCCTCACCCCGGCGCAGATCCAGCACAAGATGCATGCGCTTCTTATCTTCCGTAACAACCATCGTGCCGCTGAACGGAGTTTCGGGATAACCGAAATGATTCAGCGTTATCATTATTTTGTTATTTGCCTGGCGCTTTATTGTTCCGTCGAACTGCAACGGGCCAATTCTGAGCGTAAAGCCCGCATTTTCAGGCAGCGCCAGGCCTTTGCCTTTTGGCTCCAAAGCCAGGCTGGCTTTCAGCGGTTCACCGCCATACATCCCATCGGCCACAATTCCCGGTCCGCCCGCATAAGCGGCCTTGTCCAGCCGTACGAGCGAAAGGGTGATTTTTTTCTGCCCCAGAACGCCAGGTTCCAGAATGATATCCTGAAGATCCAGCGCGCGAATCCGCCGGCGGCCTGTCAGCACATCCAGAAAGCTTATTGCCACGACGATCTGCCCGGCCGTTATGGCGCTGGCCGCCCGCAGCGGCGGCGCATCGGAAGATTGCGGAATCGACCGGTAGAGGGAAAGTTCATTCATCGCGACACCCAGCACCGGGAAGAATGCCATATATTTCAGTTCCCCGATTTCAGCCTGAAAGCCTGTCGCATGGCCGAGATAATCTTCCAGCCCCCTTTTCAGGGCGTCGCTGTTTCCCGCCTGCATGCTGAGCGCCGTCAGCGTGATGCCCAGCAAAAAGCCGGTCCATAACGCTATTTTGACAAGGCGCCGCAACCGCTTTTTCCAGCGCGGCTCTGCAGCGCGCGCGGCCTCTTTCATTCTTTCATCGTCTTCCCGGAACATCACCATGGCGTCACGCTGCGAAGGGATCGGCGCGGTCGTTGGGATCGAAGCCCAGCGCGTTCCAGCTCTCGATCAGCTCGGGCGGCAGCGGCGCGACAAAATCGAGCGTTTTGCCGTCTTTCAGCGGATGCGCGATCGTCAGCCGCCGCGCGTGCAGGTGCAGGCGGCGCGCGATGCCGTCCATGCCGCCGAGCCAGGCTTCGGCGCCGCCGTATTTCTCGTCCCCCATGATCGGGCATTCCAGAACGTCCGCCGCATGCACGCGGATCTGGTGCGTGCGCCCGGTCAGGGGGCGGAAGGCGACGAAGGCCGCGCGCTTGCCCGCCCGTTCCCGCACGGCGAAATCGGTGACGGCGGTCTGGCCCTTATCGTCGATCACCATGCGGTCCTTATGGGGTCCTGCGGGTTTGGAAATACTGGCGCGCACCGTGCCGTCATTGGGCACAGGCGCGGGCACGGTCAGCGCCCAGTAGATTTTTTTCGCCCGCCGGTCCTTGAAGGCCTTGCCCAGCCGCCGCACCGCCTCCGCCGAGCGGGCGCACAGCAAAATGCCCGACGTGTCGCGGTCGAGCCGGTGGATCAGGCGCGGAATCTGGTCCTGCGCATCCGCCAAAACAGGGAAATAGGCGTCGATGTGCCACTCCACCCCGCCGCCGCCCTGCGAGGCGAGGCCTGCGGGCTTGTTGAACGCGATCACGTCGCCGTCGTCGTAAAGGACGATCGAACGAATGAATTCCACGTCCTGCGGCGAGAGTTTTTTCGGTTGCGGCTTCCGGTGCTCCTCCGCGCGGTCCTCGACCGGCGGAATGCGCACCTCCTGCCCGGCGGACAGCTTGGCCTCGCCCCTGGCTTTTTTTCCGTCGATCTTGATCGCGCCCTTGCGGATCAGCTTTTGCGCCAGGGCATAAGGCAGTTCCGGCACTGCCTTTTTCAGCCAGCGGTCGAGACGCTGGCCGTCATCGGCTTGCGCCACCGTGACGATACGCGCCTCCATCAACCCAGCCACAGCCGCACCGCCCAAAGCGCCAGAAACAGGCCGAGCACCGACAGCGCAACCGACCCGCCGGCATAAAGCGCCGCCATGCCGAACGCCCCGCGTTCCATCAGCAGCGCCGTATCCAGGGAAAACGCCGAAAACGTCGTGAACCCACCCAGAATGCCGGTCATCAGGAAGGTTTTCCAGACCGCCGGCGGCTCCGCCACATGCGCGAAAATCCCGGCCAGCAGTCCCATGATGACCGAACCCAGAACGTTGATCAGCAGGATGCCCAGGGGAAAATCGAATCCCGCGCGCACCGCCACGGCATTGTTCATCCAATACCGCAGAACCGCGCCGATACATCCGCCCGCGCCGACCGCAAAAACCATCATCATGGCTTGTTCTTACAGCAAAAACACGCGCGCGTCATATTTTTCAGTTGCGGATATAGGCCTAACCCACCTTCAATTCTTCTGAAATGACAGACCTTATGATTTCGCATCGGAGCAGATCATCTGGTTTAAGAAATTCATAGGCCTCCCAACCAGCTGTAAACGCCCCACGAACAACATCAGGCGTGTCGTCAAAGAATACTGGCTTATCGGCAGATTCTAGACCTAAACAGTTTTCAATTGCGGCGAAATAATCCGGATGAGGCTTTAAAACGCCGAGCCGGGCGGAATGAAAGATGTCGTCAAACCAGCGGTTAAATCCCATATTGTCCATTAGATAGCGTGCACGGTTATGCTCTTGGTTGGTTGCAATATAAAGACGGAATCTTCCACTTTTCTTCAGTCTTTCTATATATTCGAACAAACCGTGATTGATGTTCGAATCTTTTTCAAGCCAATATTCAATAAAAGCTTGCGGATTTTCATCATATCCAAGGATTGGAAGATATTCGCCAAGCGCATGCGCCAGGTCGCGCCTGCCCGTTAAAACCTGCATCGTAAAAGGCCCCAGGATAAACTCATCGCGCAACCTTTGCCGGTCGATGCCGAAATCCCGTTCGATATGCTCATCCCAGCAGCGCCTGTATTCGGCGCGCGCGTGATATCCATGCACCAGCACGCCATCGACATCAAACAGGACGGTTTTCATTTACGGGCCGCAAAGCTTATCGGATATACCGGGAGATGCGAGCTTTCCCTCCATTTACGCAACAAGCGCGTCATGGCTGGGCTATCCTGTGTTAAAGCCAGCGCCTCACTCGGAGAACACCATTTTATATCGAAAGATTCATCGCTTACCTTAAAATCTCCCTGCCCCGCGCGGAAAAGATACCGGATATCGAAATGTTCATGGGCCGGTTCATTCCTGAGGGGATTTGCCGGGATAGGATGGATGTCGATATCAAAGATATCCAACGAGAGTGGAACCGCCTGCAATCCCGCCTCTTCCAGAACCTCGCGCCGCGCCACCTCCAGAATATCCGTTTCGCCATCGGCATGGCCGCCGAAATTCATCCAGCGCCCCAGCGAACGGTGGTGATTCATCAGAACAGCAGCCCCGTCCGCGCTCAAGACAAGAGCCGACCCCGTAATATGGCCTGGAGAAAAACATGTACGGTGAAAACAGTCTTCACGGCGATCCAGCAGGTCGGTAAACCGGGCGGCAAAACCCTGCTCCGTTAAAGACGGTTCATAGGCCAGAATGGAATTCTTAAGCGCTTCTCCTGTCATATCTTCTCCCCTGATTTCTTCTCCCTCAACCCCTTCCAGTATTCCAGCCTTTTCCGGATCTCCCGTTCGAAACCCCGCTCCACGGGCTGATAGAATTCCTCCCGTTCCATGCCGTCCGGGAAATAGTTCTGGCCGGAGAAGCCTTCCTTCGTGTCAGGGTCGTATTCGTATCCTTTCGCATACCCCATCTGCTTCATCATCTTCGTCGGCGCGTTCAGGATATGCATGGGCGGCATGAGAGAGCCGGTTTCCTGAGCGGCTTTTTTCGCTGACTTATAGGCGACATAGGCCGCGTTCGATTTCGGCGCGGTGGCGAGATAGAGCAGCGCCTGCGCCAGTGCCAGTTCCCCTTCCGGGCTGCCGAGGCGCTCATAAGTCTCCCAGGCGTTGACGCACATGGCGAGCGCGTCCGGCTGGGCAAGGCCGATATCCTCTACCGCCATCCTTGTCATGCGCCGCGCGATGTAACGCGGATCCTCCCCGCCTGCCAGCATGCGCGCGAACCAGTAAAGCGCCGCGTCGGCGTCTGATCCGCGCACGGATTTATGCAGCGCGCTGATCAGGTTGTAATGGCTGTCGTCCTTCTTGTCGTAGAGCGGCGCGCGGCGCTGGACCAGCGCGGAGAGCGCGGCGGTGTCGAGCGTCTGCCCCTCCGGCGTCTCCGCCATGATCTGTTCCGCCATGGTCAGGAGATAACGCCCGTCCCCATCCGCCATCGCCTTCAGGGAGTCCCGCGCTTCGGACGCGAGGGGCAGCGCCCGTCCGAAATGAGCCTCGGCGCGCCCGATCAGTCCTTCCAGCGCCGCGTCATCCAGCCTTTTCAGCACGAAGACCTGACAGCGCGACAGGAGCGCCGCGTTCAGCTCGAAAGACGGATTCTCCGTGGTCGCGCCGATCAGGGTGATGGTGCCGTCCTCCACCACCGGCAGGAACGCGTCCTGCTGCGACTTGTTGAAACGGTGGATCTCGTCCACGAACAGCAACGTGCCGACGCCCTTCTGGCGGCGGATCCGCGCCCCCTCGAACACTTTCTTCAGATCGGAAACGCCGGAAAAAATCGCCGAGATCTGCTCGAAATACAGATCGGTATGTCCCGCGAGAATGCGCGCCAGCGTGGTTTTGCCGCAGCCCGGCGGCCCCCACAGGATCATGGACGGCAGGCGGCCCTTGCCCAGCAGGCGGCGCAGCGTTCCCTCTGCCCCGACCAGATGGTCCTGCCCAGCAATCTCCTCAAGGCTTTGCGGGCGCAGCCGGTCGGCCAGCGGGCGCTGGCTGGTATCGGGCAGGGGCGCATGTTCAAAAAGATCGGCCATAGGATCAATATAAAGAGATATCGGCCAGGAACAATACAGGAACGCTAACCCCGGACGATCACCTGCCGTTTCCGGCCCTGCGAGTCGATCAGCAACTGCCATTGCCTTGCCGCTTTCAGCGCTTTCTGCAGCGTGCCGACCTTGTCGATTTTGATATTATTGACGGCCAGAATGATATCGCCCGGCTCCACGACGCGCGTGGCCGGCGTTCGGGGATCCACGGCCGTAACAACTATGCCCTGATCCTCGGCAATGCCCAGTTCGACCGAAACCGCCGGGTTGATATTGGCCACGGTCGCGCCCGCAAGCGGGCTGTATCCGGTCAATTCGGTCTCGGCGCGCGGCGGCACGTCGGGCGGCGCGATGGCTTCCACTTTCAGCGTCCGGGCCTCGCCCTTGCGCAGAATCTGGAACGTGGCCTCGCCACCCAGCGGCACGGTCGCCATGCGGAACTTGACCTCTCCGGGATCCGTAACCGAATGGCCGTTCATGGCCGTGATCACGTCGCCGACTTCGGCCCCCGCCGCTCGGAGGGGGCTGGCTTCATGCAGCGCGGCGATCAGCAGGCCCGACGGGGCCGCAAACCCAAGCGACTCGGCGATATCCGCCGTCACCTTCTGCGCCGTCACGCCCAGCCAGGGGCGGATGATGCGGTCGCCCTTCTGTCCGGATTTCACAGCGGCCAGAACCGCCACCACCATGTCGGACGGCACGGCGAAGCCGATGCCCAGCGACCCGCCGTCCTTGGAATAGATCGCCGAATTGATGCCGACCACGCTGCCATCCATCGCCACCAGAGGCCCGCCGGAATTGCCGGGATTGATCGCCGCATCCGTCTGGATGAAGAAATTGAAATCGCTGATGTCGAGCGAGGACCGGGCCAGCGCCGAGACGATGCCGCTGGTCACGGTCTGGCCTACGCCGAACGGGTTGCCGATGGCCAGCACCAGATCCCCGACCTCCAGATTGCCACTGGCCTGTAAAGATACGAAAGGCAGGGCCGCTCCTTTATTCTCGATTTTCAGGACTGCAAGATCGGAGGATTTATCGACCAGAATCTTCTTCGCGTCGAATTCCCGCCCGTCGGGAAGAACGGCATTGATTTCATCCGCCTCATCCACCACATGGGCGTTGGTCACGACCAGACCGTCCTGATCCACGATCACGCCGGATCCCAGCGCGTTCTGGACCAGCTTGCGCGAAAGGCCGCCCGGCGCGCCCATCCCGCCGAACGCGCCGCCGAAAAACTGCTGGAAGAACGGGTCGTCCATGAACGGATTGAACTGCCGCGCCGTCACGGTGCGCTTGGTATAGATATTGACGACGGCGGGGGCAACTTTTTTGACTAAAGGCGCAAAGGAAAACTGCATTTGCGCGGGCGATTGCGGTAAAATACGCTCCTGCGCCAGGGCGGGGGCCGTAAATAAAGCCACAAAGGCGGCCAATGCTGTCAGAAGCTTCATGAATTGATCCTCATCAGGAGGAAATATATAACCGCAGCGGCTCCAGAAAAGTCCCGCTGTCAATCTTCATCACGAAAAACGCGGCCGTCCGCCTTTTGGGTAACATCGATAAACTCGTAAGGCCGGCTCCACGTCGAAAACCAGTGCCGTTCCGGCAATAAGGGAAGCGCGATGCCGAAATATTTATCGATCATGGCGCGCATGACATTGACGGGACCGATATCTTTTGTCAGGTGCGCATAATCGCCGTCTGAAAAATAGATGAGGTTCAGAATGCCGAACACTTCCTGGATGTCGCTGTGTTCAGCGCTTTCGAAATATTCCTCCATGCGCGAACCGTGATCGCCCTGGATGATGATGACTTTGGGACGTCCGTCTTTTTGGGCCTGCACGAGATTGATGAATTGCTCCAGCTCCGCGTTCACATAGCGCAGCTGGGCAATATAGGCCTGCCGGTAGAAATCCTCCCAGCCTTTCGGGAAAAGATGGCTGTAGGCATGAAACGCCCCGTCCGTATAGGAAAACGGAACATGATAGTTGTAATCGGCGAACCCGCCGTCGGCGCTGAAGACAAAAGGCGGATGTGGCGCCAGAACATGGGCATAAACAAATTTCGGCATGTCCGATTGTTTTTCCGCAGCTGCGCGCAGATCCCCATATTCCTTCTGGACCGTTTGATAACGGCTGTAATAAGGATTGAGAAAGGTTCGCCGGTTGCCGAAAATCGAGTCCAGAATACGATAAACAGGCGTGCGGACCATCAGATGCATCGCCACCGTCGCCTCGAAATTCGGCGCCCGGATATCCATGACTTTGGGATTGAATGTCGGATCGACACGGTATCCTGTCGTCAGAACCGTCATGTCATATCCCTGGTCTTTGAGAAATTTGAACAGCCGGGGACGCAGGTAGTAATTGGCGGCGGGACGGCGGTCTATAAAACGCGTATGGGGAACGCGGACATCCTCCTGGAAATAATTCAGGTTCATGGTTGATGATATGGAAAGCATCGTCTGGGAATAAAACGATCGGCTGTCCTCCGCCACGAAAAAGCCTTTGGCTCTCAAGTCATCCAGAAATGGCCCGTTGTCGTAGGAAAACAGGCGTTTCAGGGTATCATTGAAGGCATAAGCGTCCTGAATGACCACATAAATATCGGGCATGGCCGAGGATGCCGTCGAAGTTTTTTTATCCAGAAATTCCTCTTTTTTCGGAAGGTTTTTTAAATCGTACCGCATCTGCTGGTACGACATCAGGATCATCGCGCCGTTATAGGACGCTATCAATGCGGCAAAAGTAACCAGAACAGAAAAAGCAATCTTCTCGACTTTGGGAAATCGCAGGATCAGAAGTGCTCCACCCGCCATGACCGCGCCCCAGACCAGGAAAGCTTTCCCGTCGGAAAAATCCTTCAGGATTTCGCCATACTGAAACCAGATCAGTGTCAGGAACAACGTCAGGGCCAGCGCGGTCGAGCGGCGCTTTAGGATGAACGCCAGAATGAAATATAAAGCGCCCTGCCCCGCCCACAACGCCAGCAAAGGCACGATGCCTTCCCAGGCTTCCCAGTATGTCCCGAGACGCGAAAAAACGCTTTCCAGAACGATACACGCGCTCATGCACAGAAGCGGCATGGCAACACTGGATTTTTTTTCGCCCTGACTATCTTGTCTTGAAGACATAAAGCGTTCGTCCGGTGCGGGAGACGGCATGCCGGGCGATGAGTGTGAAATGCGCCTGCATCGCCGCCTCGAAGTTTTCCTGTGTGTAGCTGTCATAGATATCCGCGCGGCTTTTGAGCAGGCGCTGTGACTGAGGATCGTCCTTCGGCACGAATTCTATGACAACATGGCGGGCGACGGTTCTCAGATAACCGGCCACCCGGGGCAAGGGAATATTGGCGCCGAGGCACAGATGATGGACCACGGCAAGAGCCAGAACCATATCCGCGGGACCCCGCGCGCTCAGGCTGTTCCATTCTTCATCCGCCCAGCCGCGGCCCGGGGTCGGGTTGGTAAGGTCCATCCAAAGGTGCAGAGGGCGATTGTGCCGGACGGACAGGCTTTGCCGGTATCCCGCCTCCGCCGTCATGAAATCGTTTTCGAAAGCGACGGGAGCGATCCCGGCCCGTGCGGCAGCAAGACGGCTGAAATGCCCCGTATTCGCCCCGAAATCCCAAACGGTTTGACAGGACAGAGTCGCCAGAGCCTTTGAAACGAATTCCTCCTTGTCACGGAATTCTTCAGTATCGTAGGTGTGTTCCGTTTCATAGGACGTCCAGGCCGTTTCTTTCCGCTTCAGATCGAGCGATTGAACCAGGGACTGCAGCTGGTCGATCAGGCCATAGGCTGAAGCGCTGGAAAAATTCCCGCTTTCCGATGCACCGGCCGCAGGACGCTCGAAATCCTTCAAGGCAAATTTTCCATGCATGACAATATGAAGCAGGACCGCAAACCGGCTTTTCGCTTTCAGGGGAAGCAGCCTTGACGCAAGATCCAAGGGAATGCCGTCAAGATTCCGCTCGAACAGCGACAGCAGGCGTCCGTCGCCATAGGTCATCAAAAGCAGCGGAGCCAGGAAATGCTGGCAGAACTGACGATAGGCGCCCCATGGCTGCGGCTTTTCCTGGGTATGGAATGAGCCGGTGTCGATGAAAACCCACCGCCCGTCGAGATACTGCAGATTGAACGCGGTCGCGTCCTGCAACGTCATATGATGGTCGAGACACAATTTCTGAATCGCGAGGGTATTGAGCGCCGCAGTCTTCAGCGCCGAAAAACACCACTCATAGGGATATGAAATAAACGGCACGCGCTGGGGCTTGATAACGACTTCCCCGGATGACGGCATCTCTTCATGCGTAACGATCAACCCGTCTTTCGCCAGGAAGTCGTACAATCCGCCCTGCATGAACGCGCGGTAATGCGAAAGGCCCGCCGCGCGTATTGCCCGGTAAACCTCGCCTTCCGAAAAGAAAACCTGAGTCCCCGGATCGCGGAACGATGCGTTAGCGGGTTTCATCCAAACCGGGCCCGGACTGGTCTTCTGTTGTTTCCGCATGGCCGGTTATTCTGCGCAGAGCCCGGCGAAATTTCTGTTTAAAGGAAATCCAGTACATCTTGATTGTAAAAAACACGCCAATGGCGCCCGCCATCAGCATCTGGAAAACCATGCTGCCCGTACCGAGATCGATATAAGCGTAAGCAGGCTGCAGCATGGCCAATGAGAACAGAATGGCTATCGCGGCCACAGAAATACCTGAACGGATCATTGGTCACCTTTTCCCAACAGATTCTTATGATAACATCCGATTTTTACACTCACAACGGTATTGGATGCCAGCAAGCATAGCGTGCGTTTTCAAAATGCTGCATCCGCGCATAAGTTTACACTAATATGAAGATCAAAAAAAAGCTGGATTTTCATGGACTTTGGCGGCAATATTCGCAGGTGAGCGGGTCGTTGCAACAACATTTTTTCAGAGTATACTTTGCTTCATATTTTCAGCCCGCTGTCCGCTTTTTCGGAGGACAAACATCGTGCGGGCAAACTGTCAGGAATCAACGCATTTTCTGGTCGCGGGCACTGAATCCGCGATTGAAGGCTTGCCAGTCAAAGTAAAGCTGAAGTGGTTCAATGCGCCAAAGGGGTTCGGTTTTGTCGTCCCGGATGGCGAAGCCATCGACGCTTTTCTGCATGTCACCACGCTTCAGCGCGCGAATGTCCAGAGTCTGGGCGAAGGCGCGGAGCTTCTTTGCCATATCGTAAGAGGCCCGAAGGGCGCGCATGTGATTCAGGTCGTCGCCCTGTTGAACGAAGGCAACGCGGCCGAAACGCTCTCCCCGGCGAAAGACTGGCCCGGCCATGAGGGTTGCGCGCTTTCCCGCATGCAGGGGCGGGTCAAATGGTACAAGCCGGACAAAGGATTCGGCTTCATCGTTCCGGACGACGGGCAAAAGGATGTCTTCATCCACAAAACCTGCCTTGACCGGCACGGCCTCGAAAGCCTTCTGCCTGGCCAGCGCCTGAACATGCTGGTCCGAAGCGTGCCCAAGGGACGCGAAGCGATGGAACTGGAATTCCTGGCAGACCAGGAATAGCCTTTATCAGGAGAATGCAGACGATCGCCGGCCCGCGGCAGATTAAGCCACCGCTTCCTTTGCATCGTCTTCCACGGCGTGCCCATGTGCATCTTCGAAATCTTCCGCCTGCAGGGCGCGGGCGCGGGCAGCCTGATAAGCCGCCTTGGCATGGTCCGGACAATAAGGCAGGCCCGGGACCGACTGGCATCCGCAAAAGCTGAAATTGGCATCGCGCGGATCGCCGGACGGCCAGCGGCACATGCGGTCCTTGAGATCGGACATTTTAACGCCCTTGCCGCTTTTGAGAGGAATGTCGGTGTTCGCCGGCCTCGCCATGACGGCCAGCGGTTTTTCGCGCAGGGACAGATGCGTGATAGAGGGCTTCTGATTGTCCTGCTGGATCGGTGAAATGCGATTGGACAGTTTCAGGCGATGAGCCTTGCCAATGACGGCGTTGCGGGTGACGCCGCCAAGTTCGCGGGCGATGTCCGCCGCCGTCTTGCCTTCGCACCAGAGTTTTTTCAGGAGTGCGACCCGTTCGTCTGTCCAGCCCATTACGTCCGTCCTTCTGGTGATGTTAAAAACGAGAAAACGGGAAGCAATCAAACGATTGATTCAAAAATGAAACCCGCGATCTCTACGATGACGCCACTCTAGCAAAAGGAGGATTCGGTGCCCAGAGTCGATGCGTAAAGCCAAAACTCTTATCCACAAATTTCGCCGATGGATTTTTTTAAAAACGTTCAGGCTGAAAAATCGAGCCCCCAAGGCGCGTAACGCTCGGGATCTTCGCTCCAGTCGCCGCGCACTTTCACGAACAACTTCAGATGAACGCGCGTTTCAAGAATGGATTCCAGTTCGCGGCGCGCCGACTCCCCTGCCTTTCGGATCGTATCGCCCTCCTTGCCCAGAACGATTTTGCGCTGGCTTTCCCGTTCGACGAAAACAACCTGGCTGATCTTGATGCTGCCGTCGTCAAAGATTTCCCACTCTTCTGTTTCGACCGCTAGGCTGTGCGGCAATTCGCGGTAAAGGTCTTTGAAAAATTTCTCGCGCGTGATCTCTGCCGCCATCAGGCGCATCGGCATGTCGCTGACATCGTCTTCGGGAAACACCCATGGTGTTTCGGGCAGACGGGACGCGATGAAATCCAGGATATCTTTGACGCCATTGTCTTTCAACGCCGACACCATGAAAACCGCTGCAAAATCATGGATCTGGCTCATCGTCCGGGCGATGTCGAGAAGCGCTTCGCGACGGATCTGATCGATCTTGTTCAGCACAAGAATGCAGGGAGTCTTGTAATTTTTCAGTCGGTCCAGGATACGCGCGGTTTCTTGGTCCGGAATTTTTTTTCGCGAGGCGTCGATGACCAGCAGGATCATGTCCGCTTCCTCTCCGCCCTGCCAGGCGGCGGCGACCATGGCGCGCTCCAGCCTTTTCTTGGCGGCGAAGACTCCCGGCGTATCGATAAAAACAACCTGAGATTGCTTATGCAATGCGATGCCGCGCACCAGAGTCCGTGTCGTCTGGACTTTGTCCGACACGATAGTGACTTTCGTCCCGACAAGACTGTTGATGAGCGTCGATTTTCCTGCGTTCGGGGCGCCCATGACAGCGACAAAACCGCAACGGGGCGGTGAGTCATTCCCCATGAAAAACTCGCAACTGGCAACTCGCAACTAAAAACTCATTCATGACTCCATCTCCTCCAGATGCGTCAGCAGCATCGCCGCCGCTTCCTTTTCCGCCTTGCGGCGCGAGGATCCTTTTGAACGGGTTGGCGGATGCCCCTCGACCTGAACCTCTATTTCAAACAACGGCGCATGATCCGGACCTTCCCGCGAAATCAGGCGGTAGAACGGCAGGCTCAATCCCCTGCCCTGCGCCCATTCCTGCAGGGCCGTCTTGGCATCGCGCGGCGGATGCTGCATCGTATGCACGTCATTCCCCCAGAGATCGAGAATGACGCGCCGGCATTCCTCCAGCCCAGCATCGAGGAAAAGCGCGCCCAGCAAGGCCTCCACGCTGTCGGCCAGAATATTTTCGTTATCGGCGCCACCCGCCGCGCGCTCGGCTCCGGAAAGATGCAGGGCTTCGCCGAGATCCATGCAGCGCGCCACGCGCGCCAGAACCTTGCCCTGCACCAGCGCGGCATGGCGTTTGGCGAGATCCCCTTCGGTTTCCTCGGGAAAACGTTCATAAAGCACATGCGCCATAATCAGATTTAGAACGCGGTCGCCCAGAAATTCCAGGCGCTCATAATTGTGCAGCGAGCCCGTGCTGGAATGCGTTAACGCCGCCTTCAGTGTGTTCCGGTCCTTGAAGGCGTAACCGATCCGGTGCTGCAGATCCTGTAGGATATCTTCAGGCGCCGCACTCATGGTGCCGATTGTGCATGCAGCGGAGTGATGGATTCGAACAGCCGCTGGTAACGAATGCTCCATGGCCATTTCCAGATCTCGAACAACCGCGCATAGCCGTTGGTCGAGAAGAAAATCATCGAAGCGCGGCCAACCATGTTTTCCAAAGGAACGAAACCAACCAGTTCCTGCACGCGAGAATCCTGCGAATTGTCGCGGTTGTCTCCCATCATGAAGTAATGCCCTTCGGGCACCACATATTCGGGCGTATCGTCCAGCGGCTGGTCGTCACCGACTTCATAGATGTGGTGAACGACGCCGTTGGGAAGCGTTTCCAGGTATTCCATGACACTCATGACACGGCCGCTTTCATCGGCTTCCGTCATACCAATAGGCTCGCGCGGAATCATTTTCCCATTGATAAAAAGACGGCCTTCGCTGACGCGGATCCGGTCTCCCGGCATGCCGATGACCCGCTTGATATAATCGATTCCTGTATTCGAGGGCAGCTTGAACACAACAATATCGCCCTGCTGCGGCGTGCGTCCGCCTGTCCAGAAGCGTCCTTCCACGGGCGCCAGGCCGAAGGGGAAGGAAAAACGCGAATAACCGTAGGAAGGTTTTGTGACAAAAAGGTAATCGCCGATTTCCAGTGTCGGCTTCATCGAACCGGAAGGAATGTTAAAGGGTTCAAGAAGAAAAGTGCGAACAAGCAAAGCCAGTATAATGGCAATAATCGCGGTCCTGAAAAGCTCCCCCCATTCTTCCTGCGCTGTCAGGGGAGCGGCTGGCTTGTCCGGTTTGCTGCCTTCCTTGGCAACGTCCGTATTATTTTCACTCTGCATGATCATTCTCGGAAAAATGCTTTCTTTAAAGGTTTTAGCCAATCGCCGTCTTCTTTGCCAGCATCGTCTTGCAATGAATCAGTACGCTTCGATGATCACAGAAGCGACAGCAAGCGGCGGCTCATCCGTCAGAGTCAAATGTACAAAAGCCTCTTTTCCCAAAGGTGTCAAAGCCTTAAGCCGTTCCAGCGCGCCTCCTGTCAAAGTGAGGGCCGGGCGGCCTGCACTGTCATTGGATACACCGATATCGCGCATGAAGACTCCATGGTTGAAGCCTGTGCCAAGCGCCTTTGAACACGCTTCCTTGGCGGCAAAACGCTTGGCATAGGTGGCGATATGGGTGCCCGCCGCGCGGCGGCGTTCCGCTTTTGCGATTTCCTCATCCGTAAAACAGCGGCGTATGAAACGGTCGCCGAAACGCGCAAGAGTCCGCTCGATGCGCAGGATATCGATCAGATCGCTGCCCATCCCGATGATCATGGTTACGCCGCCAGAGAAGACATGTCGATAGAGAAGCGGTAGCGGACATCGCCCTTGATCATGCGCTCATACGCATCATTGATCTGCTGCATGGGAATGACCTCGACATCCGAGGTGATATTATGCTTTGCGCAATAATCCAGCATTTCCTGCGTTTCCTTGACGCCGCCGATCAGCGATCCCGCCAGATTCTTCCTCCCGCCGATCAGGGAAAACGTTCCCAGGCCGAGCGGCTTGTCAGGCACGCCGACCATGACCATGGTCCCTTCGATTTTGAGCAAAGCCAGATAGGCATTGATATCATGCGGCGCGGCGATGGTATTCAGGATGAAATCGAAACTCCCTGCATGGCGCTTCATATCCGCTTCGTCCCTGGAAACGATCGTGCCGTGCGCGCCCAGCCGCTTCGCGTCCGCGGCTTTTTCCGGAGAGGTTGTGATGACATGGGTTTCCGCCCCGAAGGCGCTTGCGAATTTCACACCCATATGCCCAAGACCGCCGAGGCCGACGATCCCTGCTTTCTGTCCCTTGCCGACTTTCCAGTGGCGCAGCGGAGAATATGTCGTAATGCCCGCGCACAATAATGGTGCGGCGCCCGCAAGATCCAGCTTGTCCGAAATATGCAGCACGAAATCCTGATTGACGACGATCTTGTCGGAATAGCCGCCGAATGTCGGCGTTTTTTTGTCCTGCTCCGTGCTGTTATAGGTGGCGGACATTCCGTTTTCGCAGAACTGCTCCAGATGACGTTTGCAGGGCGCGCATTCCCGGCATGAATCGACCATGCAGCCGACGCCGACCGTATCGCCCGATTCGAACCGTTTCACTTTCGCGCCCACACGGACGACATGCCCGACGATCTCATGACCGGGGACCATCGGGAAGATGGAACCGCCCCATTCGTCACGCGCCTGATGGATGTCGGAATGGCAGACGCCGCAGAATTTGATGTCGATGAGCACGTCATGATCGCCGATCTCGCGACGCTGAAAGGACCACGGAGCCAGCTTGTCTTTGGGCGACTGGGCGGCCCAGGATTTGGCGGGAATCATCGAACGTCTCCTTTGATCAACAAAAACACGGCTATATAGCTAGGCTTCCATCCTGTCTTGTTCAACCGGCGCCTTTGTCCGGCGCAGCCGGTTGGCGCGATAAATCCTCTGGGCGGTGCGCACAGGGAAATACAACAGGCCGTAAGTCAGAAGCCATGCGATCAGGCCGCAGGTGTATCCCCCCAGAGTCAAAGGCAGCAAAAGACGCAAAGGCTCATCCAGAATGACGCTGAAGGTAAAATCATGCGGGAGAGCCGCCGCGTCCGCCAGACCCAGAACGCCGAGGATCCACGCGCCCGTCATATAAGCCAGCCACAGCAGGAAAGGCATGGTCAGCGTATTGCCGAACCCTGTGCCGATGAAGGCGGCGATCCAGTTCGCCCGCACGAGCCAGGCCACAAAAAACCCCTGAAAGACATGGGTTCCCAGAAAAGGATTGAACGACACGGCGACGCCCGAGGCCAGTCCTGCCGTGATGCGGTAAGTCGAATCCCCCGTGCGAAAAACACGGTGCCACCAGTAATCGAAGGCCCGCCGCCATCCCATGGAGGGCCAGACGGCTTCCTTGATTTTCTGACCGACGCTTTGTTTGACGGCGCGCCTGAACATTATTACCGGCCCTTGGCCCGCTCGACCGCGGCGATCTGCGGCGTGGCGCGCAGAGCGGCGATGATGTCGCTCAGATGCTTGGTATCCTTGACGTACACGTCCAGGCTCATGTCCCAGAAATCCAGGCTGCGGCTGGTGATTTTCAGATTGGTGATGTTGCCGCCGTTCCGGCCGATCACCGTCGACAGCGTGCCCAAAGCCCCCGGTTCGTTGGTCAGCGTCACTTCCAGCCGCCCGACATGCGCCTCCGGCGTGTCTGGACCGTCATCCCACGACACATCCAGCCAGCGTTCCGGCGTATCGGCAAAATTCTCCAGCGTATCGCAGTCGATGGTATGGATCGTGACGCCTTTCCCTGTCGTGACGATGCCGACGATGCGGTCGCCCGGCAGCGGATGACAGCATCGCGCATAATGGACGGCCATGCCCGGAATAAGCCCGCGTATGGGCATGGGCCCGCCACTGCTTGTACGGTCCCGCACCATGCCGGACGCCTGCTGCTGGACTTCAGCGTCCGTAGGCTTTTTGACAGTCTCGGTTTTATGACTCGGGAAAATGGCGCGGAAGACTTCGCGTCCCACAATATTGCCGGATCCTATTCCGGCATAAATATCGTCGAGATCCTCCGCCTTGAACTGGGCGATGATTCCCGTGACGGCCTTGTCTGTAAATTCATAGCCCTCGGTCTGGAAGATTTTCTGCAGCATGGCCTTGCCCAGCGTGACGTACTGGTCCCGTTGCTGCTGCCGGATAAAACGCCGGATATGGGAGCGGGCTTTTCCGGTGACGACGAAACGCTCCCAGGTCGGCGACGGCGTCTGGTTTTTCGCCGTGATGATCTCCACCTGATCGCCGTTGTTCAGTTTGGTGTTCAGGGGCGCGATACGCCCATTGATCTTTGCGCCGACGCATTTATCCCCTACGGCGGAATGAACGGCATAGGCGAAATCGACGGGTGTCGACCCGGTCGGCAGTTCGGTCAGATCTCCCTTGGGCGAAAACACGTAAACCTGATCCTGAAACAGTTCCAGCTTTGTGTTCTCCAGGAAGTCTTCCGGCCGCGCCTCCTGCTCGATGATGTCGAGCAGTTCGCGCAGCCAGCGGTATTTCTTCATGTCCTGAAGGTCGTTCTTGCGATCGCCGCCTTTATAGGCCCAGTGCGCCGCAACGCCGAGATCGGCCTCCTCCGCCATTTCCATGGTCCGGATCTGGACCTCGATGCGGTGGTTCTCGGGCCCGATCACTGTTGTGTGAATGGACCGGTAACCGTTCGGTTTCGGCGTCGAGATATAATCCTTGAACCGGCCCGGCACCACCGGGTAATGGCTATGGATGATGCCCAGCGCGTGATAGCATTGCTCGACCGTGTCGACGACGACACGGAAGGCCATAATGTCGGACAACTGTTCGAACGCGACGTTCTTGCGCTGCATTTTCCGCCAGATGGAATACCGCGTTTTTTCGCGGCCGGTCACATCCGCCTCGATCCCCGCTTCCTTGAGATTGGCTTTCAGCTCGCGAATGATAATCTTGACGATTTCCGTGCCCTCGGAACGCAGGAAGGACAGACGGTTGGTGATGCTTTCCCGTGCTTCCGGATTCATATGGCCGAACGCAAGATCCTCAAGTTCCTCTTTGATCTTATGCAGCCCGATCCGTTCAGCCAGCGGCGCATAAATTTCCAGGGTTTCACGCGCGATACGGCGGCGCTTTTCGGGTTTCTGGATATGATGCAGGGTCCGCATATTGTGCAGCCGGTCCGCCAGTTTCACCAGCAGGACGCGGATATCCTCCGACATCGCCAGAACGAGTTTGCGGAAATTCTCCGCCTGTTTGCCTTCGACGCTCTGGCTCTCGATTTTGGTGAGCTTGGAAACCCCGTTCACCAGCGCGGCGACCTCCGGCCCGAATTCCTTTTTCAGCTCGTCAAAGGTCGCGACCGTGTCTTCCAGCGTATCGTGCAGAATGGCGGTGACGATCGTGGCCGAATCCATGCGCATATCCGCCAGGATCGAGGCGACCTCGACCGGATGCGTGTAATAAGGCTCTCCGGAGGCGCGGATCTGCTCCCCGTGCTTTTCCCTGGCAAAAGCATAGGCGTGCTCGATAACGCCGGGCTTGACGTCGGGATTATAAGTCTGGATCTGGCGAACCAGTTCGGCCTGGTCGATCATGGAAACGCGCGCTGCGGTCGTATGTTAACAGTCGGATAGACTATATATAAATATCCTGCCAACCGCTATTCGCAACTGTTAGCGATCGTCGCCCGCGCCGCCGGCCAGGTCTTCCAGGGAGGGCTCGGCATCCTCGTCATCGAAGTCGTCATCGTCGTCCTCACCGGACTCGATATCGTCGAACGCCCCTTCGGCGGCGCTGGCGGCGGCGATCGCGTTCCACTGGTCTTCGCTCTCGGCGGAATCGATGACGTCTTCGCCGTCCTCCATTTCGATGACGCGCTGATGATTGCGGATCAGCTCCTCTTTCAGTTCTTCCGTCGTCACCGTTCCCTCGGCAATCTCCCGCAGGGAGACAACGGGGTTTTTGTCATTGTCGCGGTCCAGGGTCAACGACGCGCCGGCACTGATCTTGCGCGCGCGCTGGGCGGCCAGCATGACCAGTTCGAAACGGTTCGGGATTTTCTCTACGCAGTCTTCGACGGTCACGCGGGCCATAATCATGCACCTTTCAGGGCTAAATAGCGGATCTGGCTGCTTTATAAAGGAAATTCCGCCAGCCAGGCAAGCTTAATCTTAAGCGCCCTGCCGGCTCGCGGGGCAGCTTTTTAAAACAGCCGAACATTATTTATTGCCGCTCCGTCAGGGGTTGATTATAGTTTTCCCGCGAAGGCGGATGGCGACCTGCGTGGGGCAGGTCTTCCTTGAAAAAATGGAGACAGGCTCCACATCATGTCTGAAGACATGAACGGGGCGCCTTGCCGCCCGGCGACTTCAACAACAGAAATCTATAGGTAATGCGTACTATGAACAGACCACAACAAAAACAAAAAGCGCGACAGAACGACATCCCTTTTTATCCGGAAGAGAAGCTTTCTCTTTTTATTGATGGTTCAAACCTTTATGCCGCCGCGAAATCCCTTGAGTTCGATATCGACTACAAGCTTCTGCTGAAATGGGCCGCGCGTCAGGGACGCATGGTCCGCGCTTTCTACTACACCGCGCTGATCGAAAACGAGGAATATTCCCCGATTCGCCCGCTGGTCGACTGGCTGGATTACAACGGCTACACGATGGTCACGAAACCGACGAAGGAATTCGTCGACAGCCAGGGCCGCCGCAAGGTCAAAGGCAATATGGATATCGAACTGGCGATCGATATGATGGAGATGGCGGATCATGTCGATCATATCATGCTGTTTTCCGGCGACGGCGATTTCCGGCGCCTGCTGGAAGCCGTGCAGCGCAAGGGTGTCCGCGTGACCGTGGTCTCCACCGTCAAATCCCAGCCGCCGATGGTTGCCGATGAACTGCGGCGCCAGGCGGACCATTTCCTGGATCTGGAGGATCTTGCCTCGGAAATCATGCGCCATAACTATCAGCCCCAGCAGGCCGCCGGGCGTTACGCGGACGACGATGATGACGAGGATAATGGGCAGCCCGCCGCTTTGCGTAACTGAGGCTGGCTGATCACGTCCTGATGGATTAGGATGAACCCCGGCTTCAACCGGGGTTTTTTATTTAGGATCGGAATATGTGCGGCATAGCGGGGCTTGCAGGAGAGGAAAGCGAGAATGAATCCGCCCGCAGGGCCGTCCTCCGCATGGCCTCCAGCCTCCGTCATCGGGGGCCGGATGACGGAGGCATATGGCAGCGCGCGGATACGCCGGTCGTTCTGGCGCACCGGCGGCTGTCGATCATCGATCTGTCGCCGGAGGGCGCCCAGCCCATGGCCTCCGCTTCCGGACGCTATGTCATCGCCTATAACGGGGAAATTTATAATTTTCCGGCCCTCCGCGCGGAACTGGAGGCTTCCGGCGCCGCCTTCCGCGGCCATTCGGACACGGAGGTTCTCCTCGCAGCGCTTGAGCGCTGGGGCATTCACGAGACGCTTGAACGCTGTAACGGCATGTTTGCTTTCGCGCTGTGGGACAAGGCTGAGCGCCGGCTGCATTTCGCGCGGGACCGTTTTGGCAAAAAGCCTCTTTACGTTGGATGGGCTGGAAAACAGCTTTTATTTGCCTCGGAACTCAAAGCCTTCCATGCGCATGGCGGGTTTTCCGCCGCCATCGACCGCAGGACGCTGGCGCTTTACATGCGCTATGGCTATGTTCCCGCGCCTTACGCGATTTATGAGAATGTCTGGCAGCTGCTCCCGGCATCCCTTCTGACGGTCGAGCCTGACCGGCTGGTCCCCGGAACCGATCTCGCGCCTTTCATGCATCCGTACTGGTTTCTTCCGGATATCGTCGCCAGGGCAAAAGAACATCCCCCAAAGGCGCATGATGCCGATGTCGTCTCCGAATTCGAAAATCTGCTCCGCGAGACGGTCCACGACCGCATGGTCGCGGATGTTCCCGTCGGGGCCTTTCTGTCCGGGGGCATCGACTCCAGCATTATTACGGCGTTGATGCAGCAGGAGTCCGCCTTTCCGGTTAAAACCTATTCCATAGGCTTTCACGAAGCGGGATATGATGAGGCCAGCCACGCGGCCTCCGTCGCCCGGCATCTGCAGACCGATCACCATGAACTGTATGTTGGCCCTCAGGAAGCGATGGCCGTCATCCCGCATCTGGCGGAGATTTATGACGAGCCT
Source organism: Alphaproteobacteria bacterium (assembly GCA_039808845.1). Taxonomy (GTDB): domain Bacteria; phylum Pseudomonadota; class Alphaproteobacteria; order Micavibrionales; family Micavibrionaceae; genus JBDHTS01. Next base: position 22,317 of record JBDHTS010000020.1, read on the forward strand.
TTTGCCGACGCATCGCAAATTCCCACTTATCTGGTCGCCCGATTTGCGCGGCAGTCCGTCACGGTTGCGCTCAGCGGCGACGGGGGGGACGAGATGCTGGGCGGATATCTTCGCCATTTCCTTGTGCCGCGCCTGTGGTCGCGGGTCGGATGGATGCCGCAGGCCGTGCGGACGGGCCTGGGCGGCATGCTGCGTTCCCTGCCCCAGGAAAAATGGGACCGCGTCGCGGCGAAATACCCCCAGTTCGGCCGTCGTCTTCACAAATTTTCGGAATTGATGGCATGCGGCGGACGCGATGACGTTTACTCCGCGCAGATCGAGCCGTGGCGGGAAGCCCCGATGACCGAAGTCATGGAAAGGCCGTCGCTTTCCCTGTTCGATCCCGCCTGGAAACCGCCGGGGCTCAGTTTTGCCGAGGAAATGATTTACGATGACATGCTGTTTTATCTGCCGAACGATCTGATGGTGAAATCAGACCGGGCCAGCATGGCGGTTTCCCTTGAGACCCGCGCGCCGCTTCTGGACAGACGTATCGCCGAATATGTCTGGCGCCTGCCGGAACGGTTCAAAACCGGCGGCGATAAAAGGGGCAAATGGCTGCTGCGCCAGGTTCTGGCAAGGCACCTGCCCGCGGACATGTTCGAACGGCCCAAACAGGGCTTTTCCGTGCCGCTTGAATCCTGGCTGTCCGGCCCTCTGCAGGACTGGGCGCATGGCCTGCTGGATGAAGCCCAGCTGAAAAACGATGGCTTGCTGGATCCGAAAACCATTACAGGTACATGGAAAGCGTTCTGCGACGGCGACAAACGGCATGCCGGGCGCTTGTGGACCGTCCTGATGTTCCAGTCCTGGCTCGGCAGATGGCACGGCAGCCAGAATCTTCTTGTAAAGTCAGCATAACCGGGGATCTGGAGCGGGTGACGAGGCTCGAACTCGCGACCCCGACCTTGGCAAGGTCGTGCTCTACCACTGAGCTACACCCGCATCCTCAAGAATGAGGCCCGACTATAGCCATCCGGATGATGATTGCAAGAGAAAAACGTTAAAGCGCGCCGACCTGCACCAGCGGCACGTCATAGCCGTACAGCTTGCGGTTCGGGCTTTTATTGACAAGCAGAACGCTTCCCGAAGCCTCGACCGCCGCCGTGGCGTTGTCGTTCAGTTCGTAATGCATCAGTTCGCCGGGATGCTCCGGTTCGTCATAGATCAGCATCATCAGCCGCTGGTCGCGGTAATACTCGATGCGCCGCACGTCGTGGGAGAATTCCGCGTCCGCCAGTAATACCAGGCCGCCGTCCGGCAATTGTCCCAGTTCGATATTCATGAAGGCTCCATTTTAGGGCCTGAAGGCATGCTCAGCGCCGCCATAAGATCAGGCTGCGGTTCCGCAAGATTATGTTCCATGCGATTCATGGCGAACGTGCTGTCCCGACCGACCATCATGCCCAGGCTTTTCACGCCAGCCAGAGATTCCGGGCTGATTTCTTGTTTTATTGCCATACCCCACCCCTGAAGTTTACAGAAACAGCTTAAACTGAACCTCTTACCAAATGATTGATTTTTGCCACAATCAGGCTATTTTTCTGCCTGAATTCATTATCGGAAAATATGCGATGACCCCAGCCAGCGCCTGTGAAGCCCTCCCGGCTTTGCCAACATCTCCTGAAGATTTGCTCAAACTCCTTGATTCTATTATTATTTCTTATGATGTCTATCATCACAAGCCGGTCTTCACCGTTGCCGAAAGCACCGCTCTGCTGCATACCATCCCCGGGACGCATTGCCGCAACCTGTTCGTCCGGGACAAAAAGGAGGCCATGTTCCTGGTCGTTGCCGCCAATGAAACGCCGGTCGACCTCAAAATGCTGCAGGACAAGCTGTCTTGCGGACGGCTCTCCTTCGGCTCCCCGGAGCGGTTGTGGCGGCATCTGGGGGTAAGGCCCGGTTCCGTTTGTCCTTTTGCCGTGATCAATGATAAGGACAAGTCCGTGCAGATTGTGCTGGATGCCCATATGATGCGATCGGAACGGGTTGTCTATCACCCTCTGGTGAACGATATGTCCGTTGGCCTGTCGCCCGAAGGGTTGTTGCGCTTCCTGTCCGAAACCGGGCATGGGCCGCGGATCGTCGATCTGAACGGATAGCTGGAGAAACGGAAATGCTGATCGGAATGGGACAGAAAACCGCCAAAGAAAACCAGACCGGCCGTACGGTGGACTCCGCCTTCGTCTTCGACGCCGGGATACAGGATTTTGAAGAAAAAGTCATTCAGGCCTCCCTGACCGTACCCGTTCTTGCCGATTTCTGGGCGCCCTGGTGCGGCCCGTGCAAACAGCTGACGCCTGTCCTGGAACAACTGGTCCAGGAAGCGGGCGGCAAGGTTCTGCTGGCAAAGATCAATATCGACGACAATCCCGAACTGGCGCAGGCCCTGCGTATCCAGTCCGTTCCAACCGTATTTGCCTTCTTTCAGGGGCAGCCTGTGACGGCCTTCATGGGCGCCCGTCCGGCTTCGGAGGTCAAAGGCCTGATCGATCAGCTTACGGCTCTTGCCCGGCAGGCGCAGCCTGATGCTCTCGATATCCCCGCCACGCTGGCACAGGCTGCGGACCTGATGGCCGAGGGAAGGCTGGCGGAGGCGCAGGATCTTTACGCCGCCATTCTCGCACAGGACGGCACGCAGGCCGAGGCTTATGCCGGTCTGGCCCGGACCATGATGGCCGCCGGTGACACCGGCCAGGCCCGGGATCTGCTGAACCACGCCCCGGAGACGATGGCAAGCCATCCCGCCCTGGCCGCTGCGCGCACGGCGCTCGAACTGGCCGGAAACAAAGCCGATGATCATGCGGTACGAACGTATGAGGCGCGGCTGCGGACCGATGAAAACGATCATGCCGCGCGTTTCGACATGGCCATGGCTCTGTTTGCGGCCGGAAAAGTTCCTGACGCCATGGACGCGCTGCTGGAAATCATGCGGCGCAACCGGTCCTGGGAGGAAGACAAGGCGCGCCTGCAGCTGCTGAAATTCTTTGAAGCGCTGGGCCCTACGGATCCGCAGGTGGCTGCGGGACGCAGAAAATTGTCGTCCCTGCTGTTTTCCTGACCGCATCCACCCTATATCTTTTGCCATGCCAGAGCCCGGTCCAACGATTTCACCTGACGCCTTGCCCGGCACCATTCCGGTGTTTCCGCTTGAGGGTGTCTTGCTCCTCCCCCGCGGTCATCTGCCCCTGAACATTTTCGAGCCGCGTTATCTCGCCATGGTGGACGATGCGCTGAAAACCGACCGCATCATCGGCATGATCCAGCCCGCCAAGGGGCAGCAGCAGCAGACGCTGCCGGATCTGTATAACGTGGGCTGCGCGGGACGGATCACCAGTTTTCACGAAACCGACGATAACCGCTATCTGATTACGTTGACCGGCATTGCGCGGTTCCGGACAACGATGGAATTGACGCAGCAGAATGGATATCGCCGCGTGGCCGTCGACTGGTCTTCCTTCGGAGAAGACTTCAAGGCGTCTTCCTGTCTGGACGTGGATCGTGAAAGGCTGCACCGGTTGCTGGCCAGCTATTTCATCCTTCACGGTCTTTCCTGCGACTGGGATATGATTGACAGCGCATCGGACGAACGGCTGATCACCTGTCTGTCCATGATCTGTCCGTTCGAAGCCTGCGAAAAACAGGCTTTGCTGGAAGCCTCCTGTTGTCGCGTCCGCGCCAACATGTTCATGGCGATGCTGGAACTGGCCGTCCATGGCGGGGAACCGCCCGAAGGCCGGACGATACGGCATTGACCTGTCCCCTGCCCTTGCGTTAAGCCAAAGGCATGACGAGAACCGTTGACCCCAAATTGCTGGAAATTCTGGTCTGCCCCTTGACGCACGTCCCGCTGCGCTACGACGCGGCGTGGCAGGAACTGATTTCCGATCAGGCGAAGCTCGCCTACCCCATCCGCGACGGCATCCCGGTCATGCTGGTGGACGAGGCGCGGCCGCTGGAAGACCGCGAAACCAAAAAATAACCTTGCCGTTTCAAAATTCTCTTTATACAAGAATTCATGGCCTTGTTCTCAAACGCCCTTCTGTTCCTGCGACTTACCGGCCCCTGAGTGCCGGCGGTCGTTTTGCGGCGCGCCCATTCAGGGGATGATGATCCCGATTGCGTCACAGAATGAAGATAAGCAGGAGTTTTAAATCGCCATGACCACTGTTTCCGAGACCGGCAAGGACCGCGTCATTATTTTCGACACCACGCTGCGCGACGGGGAGCAGTCGCCCGGCTGTTCCATGAACCTGGAAGAGAAGTTGAAGATCGCGCGCCTGCTCGACCAGATGGGCGTGGATGTGATCGAGGCGGGATTCCCGATCGCCAGCCCCGGCGATTTCGAGGCGGTTCAAACCATCGCGAAGGAAATAAAGAACGCCGTCGTCTGCGGTCTGGCGCGCGCCAAGCCTGGAGACATCGATGTCGCGGGAGACGCGCTGAAACCCGCCGAGCGACGCCGCATCCATACCTTCATCTCCACCAGCGACATCCATATGCGGTATCAGCTGCAGATGCCGCCGGAGGCCGTGCTTGAATCCGTGCGCGAAAGCGTGGCGCGCGCGCGGCAGCATACGGACAACGTCGAATGGTCCGGCATGGATTCCACGCGTTCGAATATCGATTTCCTGTGCCGCTGCGTGGAGGCGGCGATCGATTGCGGCGCGACCACGATCAACCTGCCCGACACGGTCGGCTTCGCCACGCCGGACGAGATGACGGCGCTGATCACCAATATCCGCAACCGCGTGCCCAATATCGACAAGGCGGTGCTGTCCATGCACTGCCACAACGATCTGGGCCTGGCCGTCGCCAATTCCCTCGCGGGCGTCAAGGCCGGGGCGCGCCAGATCGAATGCACGATCAACGGCATTGGCGAGCGCGCGGGCAACGCGGCGCTGGAGGAGATCGTCATGGCGTTGAAAGTGCGCGGCGACGCACTGCCCTTCACAACCGGTGTCGACGCGACGCTGATCACCAAAGCCTCGCGGACCCTGTCCACCATCACCGGATTCAACGTCCAGCCGAACAAGGCCATCGTCGGCGCGAACGCCTTCGCCCATGAAAGCGGCATCCATCAGGACGGTGTGCTGAAACATGCGGGGACCTACGAGATCATGACGCCGGAATCGGTCGGCCTCGCCAAGTCCAACCTGGTGATGGGCAAGCATTCGGGCCGTCACGCGCTGAAATCCAAACTGGAGGAACTGGGTTATGAGCTGGGCGACAACGCTTTCCAGGATTTGTTCCAGCGCTTCAAGGTCCTGGCCGACGGCAAGAAGAACATCTACGACGAGGACATCATTTCCCTGGTCGAGGAAGAAAGCAAACGCAACCCGGACAACGACCGCATCCGCTTTATCTCGCTTCAGGTCATTGCAGGCTCGCGCGGCCCGCAGACGGCGGAACTGACCCTGATGACCGACGGCGCGGAACGGCACGCGGCCAGTCAGGGCAACGGCCCCGTAGACGCCATCTTCAACGCCATCCGTAAAATCGTTCCGCATGACGACGCCGTGCTGCAGCTGTATCAGGTGCACGCCGTCACCGGCGGCACCGACGCGCAGGCGGAAGTCACCGTGCGGCTTGAGGAAAAGGGCAAGATCGTCAACGGCCAGGCGGCGGACGCCGACACGATGGTCGCCAGCTGCCGCGCCTATCTCCACGCCCTCAACAAGCTTTTCGTAAAACGGGAACGCGGCCTGAACGTCATGAAACCTTAAGCTAAACCCTCTCCCAACGGGAGAGGGATTGGACCGGCCACGGCTTGACCGGACAGGAACGAAGGCCTAAGTTTTGTCCCGGCGTCACTTTTGAAAGGCGAACAGCATGGAAAAGCCCGCATACATGAAAGGCAAGGACAACAAGGCCGTCGTCGACGGACTGACCGGCGTTCTGGCCGACACTTTCATCCTGTATTACAAAACCCATACCTTTCACTGGAACGTTGTGGGCGAGCATTTCAAGTCGCTGCATGAGCTGTTCGAGGAGCAGTACACAGAGCTCTGGACCTTTTCGGACGAGATTGCCGAGCGCATCCGCGCGCTCGATGGCAACGTTCCGATCAACCTGACGGATCTGAAAAAACGCGCGACGCTGCAGGAAACCGGCCAGATTCCGGACGCCATGGCCATGGTCTCCGAACTGGCGAACGACAATTCCGGGATCGTCAACGCGATTTTCCCTGTTCTGCGCCGCTGCCAGGACGCGGGCGACGAAGGCACGGTCGACATGCTGAACAAACGCATCGAAGTGCATGAAAAGGCCGCCTGGATGCTGCGGAGCATGTTGAAATAGTCGTGAGTATTAAGTCGTGAGTAAATTCGATTCACGATTCCCTACTCTCGACTCACGACTCCCGACTCACGACTGCGCAGCTTCCGCCATTGCGCGACGTTGCGGTTGTGCTCGTCCAGCGTCGTGGCGAAGACATGGCCGCCCGTGCCGTCCGCGACGAAGTAGATGAATTCGTTACGCTCCGGTTTCAGCGCGGCCTCAAGGGATTCCCTGCCCGGATTGGCGATCGGCCCCGGCGGCAATCCGGCATTCCGGTACGTGTTGTATGGCGAGTCCGTTTCCAGATCCTTGCTGAGCAGCCGCCGCCCCAGCGGGCCCATCCCCTCCGTCTGGATCTTTCCTGACGTCAGGCCATAGATAACAGTTGGATCCGATTGCAGGGGAATGTTTTTCTGCAGCCGATTCACGAAGACGCCCGCGATGCGTTTGCGTTCCGCCGCGACTCCGGTTTCCTTTTCGACGATCGACGCCAAGATCACGATTTCGTCGCGCGACAAGGCCGGGCTGGTTTCGTCCCTCTGCGTCCACAACCTATCCAGCGCTTTCTGCATGGCCGCCTGCATGCGCTTGATCAGTTCCGGACGGGCCTCGTCACGCGTGAAACTGTATGTTTCGGGCAACAGGGATCCCTCGGACGGAATGTCCGTGATTTCGCCGGTCAGACCGTCCGTCTTGTTCAGAATCTGCACGATCTGCCAGCTGGTCAGGCCTTCAGGAACCGTCACCTGGCGGAGCAGCACCTGCCCTTTCGCCATCATGTCGAGGGCCTGCAGCATCGACGCGCCCGCCGGAAAATCATATTCCCCGGCCTGCAGCTGCTTGTCCTTGCCCGACAAACGCGCGGCAGCGAGAAACAGAAGCCGGTTGGCGACGACCCCTTCCGACGCCAGTTCGCGCGTGATGGCCGCCAGCCCCGCGCCTTTCCCGATCAATACGGTTTTGTGTTCGGTCAGCGGTCCCGGTGCCTGCACGGCGCGCCATCCCCAGGCGGTGCCCAAGCCCGCGGCAATAATTCCAAGGAAAAAAAGCGAGATCAGAAAAAGCAGAAAAGCGCGCATGTTCAAGATGCCCTTCTATTTTCCCTCTCCCTTGAGGGAGAGGGTTGCGAAGTCTTGGTGGAGCGCAGCGGATCCTAGACGAAGCTGGGTAAGGGGTTGCACTGCTGCCTCTTATCTGCCGCGGGCCACTCCATCGATCGATAAACCCTCACCGCTGCGGCTAAGTTCACTTCTTTCACTAAGCCTCGCTCCTCTCCCTTAGGGAGAGGGATTATGACAGAGCCCTGAAAATCACGCTGGCGTTCGTGCCGCCGAAGCCGAAGGAATTGGACAGGGCCACGCTGACTTTTTTCTCTTTCGCCTTTTTCGGCACCAGGTCGATGCCCCGGCACGGTTCGGAAATGTTTTCAAGGTTCAGCGTCGGCGGCAGGATACCCGTGCGGATCGCCTGGATGGAATAAATCGCCTCGACCGCCCCCGCCGCGCCCAGCAGATGCCCGATGGCCGATTTGGTGGACGACATCGACATCGTATCCAGCGCGTTCCTGAACATGTTCTTGACTGCCGTGCATTCCAGCCCGTCGCCCACGGGCGTCGATGTGCCGTGCGCGTTGATGTAGTCCACCTGCTCCGGATTGATCTGCGCGCGGGCCAGTGCCATTTTCATCGCGCGGTAACCGCCTTCGCCGTTCTCGGCCGGGCTGGTCATATGATAGGCGTCGCCCGAAAGGCCGTAGCCGATCACTTCCGCATAGATTTTCGCGCCGCGTTTTTTCGCGTGCTCGTATTCTTCCAGGATGACGACGCCCGATCCTTCCGCGATCACGAACCCGTCCCGCCCTTCGTCGAATGGTCGCGAGGCTTCGGATGGACGGTCGTTGTAGCCGGAGGAC
>JBDHTS010000021.1:0-30475 GCA_039808845.1 Alphaproteobacteria bacterium
ATGCGCACATTAGTCATATTAGCCCTTCTGGCCCTTCCTGCCTGCAGCAATACATTCAACGGGATGGGACAGGACATGGAGAAAAACGGGCAGGCGATCCAGCGGCAATTTTAAACGGCCGGCTGTTTCTGCCCTCTTTACAGCAGACAAGGAGAGTCGTGATGAAGAAGGCCCTGACAGGTACGGCGTTTATGCTGATATTATCCCTGACCGCTTCCGTTTCCGCGTGGGCGAAAGACGGCTTCGGCAATGAAAACGACAGGGGCGCGTCTTTTGCTGAAAGCGCGGCCTTGGGCGGTTCCGAAGAAGAGCCGGATGCCATTACCCTGAACGCTATCGCTCCGGCGGCGGGAGAACCCGCAGATTCCGCGCAGCCGACAGAAGCCGAAGGCGCGAAAGACGCCGAAGGCAAAGCGACCGGGGAAATGGGCGAAGCCTATGGTGACGGCTCGGAACGGACCGTTGTCGATCAGGGGAAGGCCAAGGAAACGCACGATACCTATGGCGATGACAAGGTCAATGTTTTCCAGCAGCAGACGGATCACGGCGCCGTGATGGACAAGGACACGGCCGCCGGTGTTCAGGTCAAGGTTCTGGAATTTAAATAAAACTCTCTTTATTCCTCTCTTGAGGCGGAACGCGGAATGGGCCATAAAAAGGGCGCGTTCAGGGCAAGGGCCTTTTCATGACAGAATCACATCAGGACAGGACAGCGTTGGTCTATGCCGCTGCGCTGGCCCTGATGCCTTTGCTGGCCGCCATCGCGCCAAGGGCGCTGGCGGGATTTCCAGCCCTCGCCGGGCTTGCGGGATTTCTGGCCGTCGCATGGCAAAGACGGTCTTTTGCGGGGATTCTGAATCGCCCTGCCCTGCTGATCGCCGGACTGATTACCGGTTTCAGCCTGTGCAGCATTCTGTGGTCGGTCGCACCGGGTGAAACGTTTGAACGCAGCTGGAAAACCGCGCCCATTCTGGCCGGCCTGGTCTTCATGATCTCAACCGCCGTGATCCTTCCCGCCCAGGCGCTGCGGAAAGGATTGCGCTGGCTTCCCCATGCGGTTTTCGGCGCGGCTTTTTTGCTGACCGTCGATTTTGTCGCGGGCTATCCTCTTTTCCGTATGCTGAACGGCTTCGCGCAGAATGCGTCCGTCAATGCCTCCCTGCTCAATCGCGGAATCGTTTTTCTTTGTCTGTGCGTGTTCCCGGCCATGGCCGTGGCGCAAAAAAAATCCCTGGCCTTCCTGATTCCCTGTATCGCGGCCGTCCCCGTTGCCCTGAGCGACAGCCAGTCCGCCCAGGTCGGTTTGCTGGCAGGTCTCGCCTGCCTGGCGCTTTTCCCGCGCGGCAAAAACTGGGCATGGCGCGCGGCGGCGGCGGCGGTCGTCGTCTACACGATGTTGATGCCATGGATCGCGCTGATGGCGTTCAGCTACGCGGGCACGATTGACGGTTCGCATTACTTTGGCGAAGGCGGAGCCTATGGCGCGCAACGGCTGGAAATCTGGCACTTCATCGCCGACAGCATTATCCGGCATCCGATGCTGGGGCATGGCGTCGAAGCGGCCAGAGGCATGCATTTCCTGACCCAGCAACGTTTCTTCGACAGCGATACCGTCCTTCATCCGCACAATGTCGTGCTGCAGATCTGGCTGGAAGGTGGCGCGGCAGGCATTGCATGCGTTACGGTTTTGCTGCTCTGGCTTTTGCAAAAAATCAGGGAGATGCCGGATGAGGCACGGCGGTTCATCCTGCCGCTTTATGTGACGACTCTGTGCATCGCCTCGACGGCTTACGGGATCTGGCAAGGCTGGTGGGTCGGCCTGCTGACTCTCCTGGCGGCCTATGCCGTCCTTGCCGGGAAAATACCTTTCCTTAAAGAATAAACTTGCTCAAGTCGGCGTTCTTTGCCAGTTCGGCCACCTGGCTCCGCACATAATCGGCAGTGATCGCGACCTGTTCCCCGCCGCGGTCCGGCGCGGTGAAGCTGATCTCATCCAGCAGTTTTTCCATGACCGTCAGAAGACGGCGCGCACCGATATTTTCCACCGTTTCATTGACCTGGTAGGCAATGGCGGCGATCGCCTTGATCGCGTCGTCGTCAAAGGCGATCGACAGGCCTTCGGTTTTCATCAGCGCCTCATACTGGCGAATCAGGCAGGATTCCGTTTCCGTAAGGATGCGCCGGAAATCTTCCTCGCTCAGCGCGTTCAGCGAGACCCGGATCGGAAGGCGGCCCTGCAGCTCCGCCAGCAGATCGGACGGTTTTGCATGATGAAACGCGCCCGAAGCGATGAACAGAATATGGTCGGTCCTCACAGGGCCATGCTTGGTCGATACGGTTGTCCCTTCGATCAGGGGCAGTAAATCCCGTTGCACGCCTTCGCGGCTGACATCGCCGCCGCGCGTGTCCTGGCGCGCGGCGATCTTGTCGATTTCATCGATGAAAACGATGCCGCTTTGCTGCACCAGATCGAGCGCCTCGGCGGCGACCTTTTCCTCATCCAGAAGCTTGTCCGCCTCCTCCGCCACCAAGACGGCATGAGACTGTTCGACCGTCATCTTGCGGCGCTTGGTACGGTTGCCGAGGGCTTTTCCCAGCATCTCGCCGATATTGACCATGCTCATCGACGCGCCGGGCATTCCGGGAATGTCAAAACTGGACATCGCCTCCGACTTGTCCTGGACGTCCAGTTCGATTTCTTTCTGGTCCAGTTCGCCGCGGCGGAGCTTTTCGCGAAAGCTGTCGCGCGTGGCAGGGGACGCACTGTCCCCCACAAGCGCATCGAGAACGCGTTCCTCGGCATATTGCTCGGCTTTGGCGGTCACAGCCCGGCGCATCCGGTCGCGCACCATATGCATGCCGATTTCCATCAGGTCGCGCACGATGGATTCGACATCGCGCCCCACATAGCCGACTTCCGTGAATTTGGTCGCCTCGACTTTCAGGAACGGCGCCTGCGCCAGCTTGGCCAGGCGGCGGGCGATCTCCGTCTTGCCGACGCCGGTCGGGCCGATCATCAGGATGTTTTTGGGATAAACCTCTTCCTGCAGGGCGGGGTCGAGCTGTTGGCGCCGCCAGCGGTTGCGCAGCGCAATGGCGACGGCGCGCTTCGCATCCTTCTGCCCGATGATGTTGCGGTCGAGTTCGGAGACGATTTCGCGGGGGGTCAGTGCCGGCGCGGCGGAGGTCTTTGTCATGTTCATGAAAAGTACACTAAGATTCCATGGCTGAAAGTCAATTCCGCTTCGCTGCGCGAATTGCCAAGCGCGGGGCCGGATTGTACGATAGGGCAGGTTCTTGATCCGATATCGCCATGGCCGACATTGATTCTTCCAGCCCAGCTTCCCGCCCTTCCGGCATTCGTACCCTGGTCCTGGGGGCGATCGGCGTCGTCTATGGCGATATCGGCACCAGCCCGCTTTACGCGTTCCGGGAAGCCGCCAAAAGCGCAGGCACCGATCCAGGCGCCGTCTATGGCGTGCTGTCGCTGATCCTGTGGGCGCTGATCATTATCGTCACGCTTAAATACGTCCTGCTTCTGCTGCGCGCGGACAACAAGGGCGAAGGCGGCATCCTGTCTCTGATGGCGCTGGCGCAGAAAGCCACCGGGCGAAAATTCGGCGCGGTGTTTTTCATGGGACTGGCGGGGGCGGCGCTGTTTTACGGCGACGCGGCCATAACGCCTGCCATTTCCGTCCTGTCCGCCGTCGAGGGATTAAGTCTCGTCACCCCGGCCTTCGACCGGTATATCCTGCCGCTGTCGATCACGATCATTATCGTTTTGTTCCTGATCCAGAAGCGAGGAACGCGCAAGGTTTCAACGGTGTTCGGACCGGTCACCGCGGTCTGGTTCCTGGCGATTGCCGCCACGGGCATGATCCATATCGTCAGGAACCCGGCTATACTGGGCGCGGTAAATCCGTTTCATGCCATAGCCTTTCTTGTCCATCATAGCGGGATGTCGCTGGCGGTTCTGGGCGCGGTTTTCCTGGCCGTCACCGGGGCGGAGGCGCTGTACGCCGATCTCGGGCATTTCGGGCGCCGGCCGATCCGGCTGGCCTGGCTGTGGCTCGTTTTTCCCTGCCTTGCGCTGAATTATCTAGGCCAGGGGGCTTTTATCCTTGCCCATCCCGAAGGCCTGGAAAACCCTTTCTACCTGATGGCGCCCGGCTGGGCGCTGCTTCCGCTGGTGCTGCTTGCCACGGCGGCCACCATTATCGCCAGCCAGGCTGTCATTACCGGGGCGTTCTCCCTGACAAAGCAGGCTATCCATATGGGCCTTTTGCCGCGGCTGGAAATCCGCCAGACCTCCGCCGAGCATGAGGGCCAGATCTATATGCCGATGGTCAATGCGCTGTTGTTGTCGGCTGTTCTGTTCCTGAGCCTGGTCTTCCGCACGTCGGCTGCGCTTGCTTCCGCCTATGGCATTGCGGTGACCGGCACGATGGTGATCACCACCATGCTTTTTTATGTCATCGTCCGTTATATCTGGCACAAGCGCCGGGCGCTGGCCATGGCTCTGGTGATGCCGTTCATCCTGATCGAAACGATATTCCTTCTGGCCAATCTGCAGAAATTCCTGGATGGCGGGTTCGCGCCCGTTGCGTTCGCGGCGTTCCTGTGCCTGCTGATGGTCACATGGGTCCGGGGCACGCAGCATCTTTACCAGCAGGCTCACCGCACGACGGTCCTTCTTTCCGATCTGCTGGAAATCCTGGACCGCGAGCAGCCCGCACGCGTTCCCGGCACCGCCGTGTTCATGACCAGCGACCCGCTGAAAGCGCCGGTCGCGCTGATGCAGAACCTGAAACACAACCGAATCATCCATGAACGGAACATCGTCCTGACCGTCGTCACCACGCATACGCCGCGCGTCGGCGACGAACAGCGCAGCATCGTCGAACCTCTGACCTCCCACTTCACCCGCATCATTTTGATTTTCGGCTACGCGGAGACGCCGGACGTGCCGCGCGCCCTGCAGCTGATCCGGAAGGAGGGGCTAAGCCTTCATTTGAGCGATATGTCCTTTTTCCTGGGCCGGCGTTCGATCGTGCCCTCTTCCGCGCACGGACTTCAGGAGGGTCTCGCCCGCGCCTGGCAGGAAACCGCCGCCCCTCCGGAAAAAAAACATCCCTTCCGGCGCAGGCGCCCCGGTTTCGCCCATCCCGGCCTTCCGGAGTGGCAGGATCATTTGTACGTCGCCATGGCGCATATGGCCGTATCCGCCACCGAATTCTTCTCCATCCCGCGCAACCAGGTGGTGGAGATGGGCACGCAGATGGTGGTATGATGAGCGCCGTTTGCCAAAGACCCCCGCCGCGTGGTATACCGCCCGTCTCCGCAACATTTTCCTGACCGTAACATGACCGCTGGCCAGACCGCCGCCAACCCACCGGCCTCCCCGGCATCGTCCTTCTGGATCCTGACTTTGGGATGCATCGGCGTCGTCTATGGCGATATCGGCACCAGCCCGCTTTACGCCTTCCGCGAAGCGGTCAAGCATGTTTCAGGGGGAAGCGGCATCGAACGGCATGAGGTCTATGGCCTTCTGTCCATCATCCTGTGGACCCTGATCATCAGCGTGACGCTGAAATACGTCCTGTTCCTGCTGCGAGTCGACAACCGCGGCGAAGGCGGAAGCCTGTCGCTGATGGCGCTGGCGCGGCGGGCCGCCGGGAACTGGAGCGGAATGGTCTTCTTTCTGGGCATTCTCGGCGCATCGCTGTTTTACGGGGAGGCCGCCATCACGCCCGCGATCTCGGTACTGTCGGCCGTCGAAGGGCTGGAACTCGTCGCGCCGCAATTCGATTCCTGGGTTCTGCCCCTGACGCTTGCGATTCTGCTGGTCCTGTTTCATGTGCAGAAGATAGGAACGGGCAAAGTTTCCGCGTTTTTCGGGCCCATAACGGTCCTGTGGTTCCTGACCCTTGGCGGGCTGGGTTTCAGCTGGGTGATCCGCGACCCCGCCATTCTGGCCAGTTTCAACCCCTATTACGCCGTCAGCTTCCTCCTGCATCACGGGCACATGGCGCTGATTGTCATGGGCGCGGCGTTCCTGGTGGTGACGGGGACGGAGGCGCTGTACGTCGATCTCGGCCATTTCGGGCGGAAACCGATCCAGACCGCATGGCTGGGCTTCGTGTTTCCCTGCCTCGCCCTCAACTATCTGGGCCAGGGCGTTCTGGTGCTGCAGAATCCGGCCGCGATCGAAAACACGTTTTACCTGATGGCGCCGGAATGGATGCTGGTGCCGCTGATCCTGCTGGCGACCATGGCGACCATCATCGCCAGCCAGGCCGTCATTACAGGCGCGTTTTCCATGGCGCAGCAGGCGATCCAGTTCGGCCTCCTGCCGCGCATGGAAATCCGCCATACCTCGGCCGGGCACGAGGGGCAGATCTATATGCCCAAGGTCAACCGGATGCTGCTGGTTGTCGTGCTGCTGCTCTGCGTGATCTTCAAAAGTTCCGGGTCGCTGGCGGCAGCCTATGGCTTTGCGGTCAATGGAACGATGATCGTGACCACGGTCCTGGCCTTCATCGTGGTGTGGCGCGTGTGGCGGAAAAGCGCCGCCTTCGCCGCGATGATCACCTTTCCGTTCCTGATCGTCGAATCCATCTTCCTATGGTCCAATTTCCTGAAAATTTTCGACGGCGGGTTTGTACCGCTGCTTCTCGCCTCGCTGATCGCGCTGCTGATGACGACCTGGGTGCGCGGCACGCGTTATCTGTACCGCCAGGCGCATCGCCGTACGGTGGCGCTGACGGACCTGCTGGAGGCGCTGGACCGCGACCCGCCGCTTCAGATAGAAGGGAGCGCCATCTTCCTGACCAGCGATCCGCAGGTTGCGCCGGTGGCTTTGATGCAGAACCTGAAACACAACAAGGTCCTGCATGCGCATAACATCATCCTGACCGTCGTCACCACGCATACGCCGAAGATCGCGGACGAACAGCGTTTCATTGTAGAACGCCTTTCCTCCTCCATGACGCGGATGATCATCATCTTCGGCTATATGGAAACGCCAAACGTGCCGCGTGCCCTGAATATCGCCCGCCGCGCGCACGGGCTGGACATCAATATGCAGGAAGCGTCGTATTTCCTGGGCCGGCGCTCCATCATCTCTTCATGGGCGCATACCGGCGCAAATGATCTGGCCGCCGCCTGGCTCAAAGGCGCCACACCGGGGCGAAAAAAATTCAGCATGTTCTGGCAGGTAACGCCCCAGCGCGGTCTGCCGGAATGGCAGGATCATATTTATATCGCCCTTGCCCGCTCCGCCGTTACGGCCACGGATTTTTTCCGGATTCCGCGCGGCCAGGTCGTGGAAATGGGCACGCAGATGGCGGTTTAGCTGGGCGTTGCCAGTTGCGCGTTACAAGTTGAGAAATTATGAAACAAAAAACTCGCAACTCGTAACTGGCAGCTCATAGCTTTTCGACGACAATGTTGCCATTGGTGTAGACGCAGATCTCGCCCGCGATCTTCATCGCCTTGCGGGCAATGGCTTCGGCGTCCATATCGTCACGATCCGCCAAAGCACGGGCGGCAGCCAAAGCGTAGTTCCCCCCGGAACCGATGCCGATAATACCGTCCTCAGGCTCCACCACATCGCCCTGCCCGGTCAGGATCAGCGAGGCGTTTTTGTCGCAAACGGCCATCAAGGCTTCCAGACGGCGGAGATATTTGTCCATCCGCCAGTCCTTCGCCAGTTCGACGCAGGCGCGTGTCAGCTGGCCCGGATGCGCCTCCAGTTTCGCTTCCAGACGTTCGAACAACGTGAACGCATCGGCGGTTGCGCCCGCAAAACCGGCGATGATATCGCCCTTCCCCAGACGACGCACTTTTTTCGCGTTCGATTTCAGGATGGTCTGGCCCATCGACACCTGGCCGTCGCCCGCGATCACCACCTGCCCGTTCTTGCGGACGGAGAGAATGGTCGTGGAATGCCAGTCAAAAGGCTTGTCGGTCATTGTTATCCTGCATGCTCAAGGGTTCGGAACTGAAATAATCCGATCGTAGGGAAACGGCAACCGATGTTATGAGACAAACAGCGAATAAAAAACCTGAAGCAAAGCTGCTATTGCATCGCAGCATGAAAAATCCCCTGTTCGTTCTGAACGCGTTCATAATTTTGTTCGTTCAGGCTTCATCCTTTATAATAGAAAAACAGGCAGCCAGATATGGGGGAAAGCAGATGAAGGACAAAACGCGCACGCAGGCCCTGACTCCCGTTCCGGCAGTCGAGCGCCTGATCGAACTGCAGGGATCCGATCTCAACGATTTATGCGACGCAACCGACTCGGCCATCGAGGCGGGCGGCGGTTTCGGATGGGTGAAGCTGCCTGCGCGGGAAGTTCTGGAACGGTACTGGCAGGGCGTTCTGGCCATGCCGCAACGGATGCTGTTCGTGGCGCGCCTGGATAATGTCATCTGCGGCACGGCGCAACTGGTCATGCCGCCAAAAAACAATGAGGCGCAAAGCTTTGCCGTTCATTTGACCACCAATTTCATAGCGCCCTGGGCACGCGGCCACGGCCTGGCGCGGATGCTGCTGGGCGAAGCGGAGAAGGCGGCGCGGGAAGCCGGCTTCGCCGTCATTAATCTGGATGTGCGCGAAACGCAGGAAGCGGCCATCCGCCTGTATGAAAATACAGGATACACGCAGTTCGGCCTGCATCCGTTCTACGCCCGCGTTCACGGGCAGGTGGTCAAAGGGCGGTATTACATGAAAGTCATCGATTCCCAGCTGGTCGAATAATCGCTTTGCCCTTTCGACTGGTGGTCCTCCGTGCTATGGAAGATGATCCTTTCAAGCGGGAGAGCCGGACATGACGTACGATCCGAACAATATCTTTGCCAGAATTCTGCGCGGCGAGATCCCGTGCCAGAAGGTTTTCGAGAACGACCATGTCCTCGCGTTCCGGGACATCCACCCCAAGGCGCCGGTTCATATTCTGGTGCTGCCCAAAGGGGCTTATGTTTCTCTCGCCGATTTTGGAGCCAGGGCGCCGGAGGCGGAAATCACGGCGTTTTACCGTGCGGTCGCGGCCATCGCCAAGGCGGAAAGCATCGATGAAGGCGGTTTTCGCGCCATTGCGAACACGGGCGTCCATGGCGGGCAGGAAGTCCCGCATTTTCATCTTCATCTTCTGGGCGGCAAATCTTTGGGCCCCATGGTTTCAGATCCATAAGAGACTCTGCCCGATATTTCTGTCTCTTAAGGCTAGCTCTTTCTAACCTCAATTTTGCTTGCTCTTTTAATTTTCCATATAATTATTTTTGGGATTTGTATCGTTTTTGTAGCACTTTTTTTCGCCCGCTTTTAACGGACCACTAAAAAACCGCGGAAATCCGCCATTTTTGACCATCAAAATCACACTAAATGCGATCTATAATTAAGGGCTTCCTAAGCTGCCGCCCCATAGAATGGTTTTCGTAAACGGTCAACGAAACATTTCGGCACAGTCCGAGTCACAAAAGGGCGGGCAGCGGTCTGGAAAGGACCAGCGCCCGTATAGGGATGCGTTATGGCTACTTTAGGCACTTACAACGGGATTTCCTTCGACTCCTTGACAAAAACCTACATGGTCGATTCCGGCGCGGCGGTCAGGGATATCAACACCGTCATCCGCGGCGCGGCCGACGGCTCCACGATCTATTTCAGCGCGGGTACGCATACTCTTGATGAACCGCTTTATGTCACGCGCGACAACATCACCATCAAAGGGGCCGGCAAGGAACTGACGACCTTCAGCATCGATCTGCCGACACCCGGCATTGGCTTCAACGTCAAAGGCGGGATGGATTCGACATTTATCACCAAGCTGGCAGCCGATACGCATCTGAACGATCACACCATCGTTCTGCAAAATACGAATGGCTTGAAGGCGGGAGATATTCTGGAAATAGAACAGGCCAACGACGCCAAATTTCTGTCCAACCCGATTTATGAGCTGGTCCGTAACAACGAGAACATGCCGGGCAGCCCCCTGCGCCAAAGCCTTGCGGAAATCGAATCCGTCAATGGCAATATTGTGACTTTGAAACACGCCATCGCGTACGATATGGAAGCCGGACAGGCAACGGTCCAGCGCATGAATATGCTGGAGAACGTACGCCTGGAAGGCTTTACGGTCACGCATGACCTCGGCCTCCCGCCCCCCAATCCGGATTTGTTCGAAAACACGCTGACGGGCTGGAATGCCAAGGAGGCCATGAGCGTTCGCTATACCCATGGCATCGAAATCAAGGATGTCGGAACATACAATGTGGCTTCCC
The DNA here is from genome assembly GCA_039808845.1 of Alphaproteobacteria bacterium. Classification (GTDB taxonomy): domain Bacteria; phylum Pseudomonadota; class Alphaproteobacteria; order Micavibrionales; family Micavibrionaceae; genus JBDHTS01. The sequence continues at coordinate 10,282 of JBDHTS010000021.1, forward strand.
ATGGCCTGGACATGCGGGAAGCCCTGGAGCCTCATGTGGACGGTTTTTCCTCCAACGGCGCGTACAACAAAGGGGACAATTCCAACGGGTACGGCCTTCATATCGGCGAAACATTCTATGGCACTTTTGAAAACATAACCGGCGTGGACGTACGCCATGGCTTCATCTTTTCAAGCTGGTCGGCGGAGGCTTACAACAACGTCCATGTCGCCTTCACGAACCGGGATATCAATTATCACGGCAGCGACGATCATGATAATACCGTTGTGGTCGATCGCTCGGTTTACGAAGGATCGGACGAGGAAAACTGGTCTCTGATCAGCCCCGGCAACCCCCTTATCCACCCATATACGGATATCTCCCGCAACACCAACCTGTTCGGGTACGCTTCGGGAGGCATCAAGGCGGATACGGTCACCGGATGGGATAATGGCGCAGAACTGCATGGAAACCGCGGAAACGACACTCTGACAGGCGGGGCGGGGAACGACCTTATCGACGGCGGGGCGGATAACGACACCTTGACCGGCAAAGCGGGCAGCGACCGTTTCCTTCATCGTGCCGGCGACGGCCATGACATCATCACGGACTTTCAAACGGGAGCAGGTGGCGATGTCCTGATCCTTTCGAATTATTATGACTTCAGAGCCTGGACAGACGTACAGTTCGAGCAAAGCGGCAGCGACGCCAGGCTGTACCTGGCTTCCACGCTTGATTATTCGGATTCGATCACTCTGAAAAACGTCAATATTGCGGATCTGACGGCAGATAATTTCGCTTTCCAGGCGTCATCATCTGGCCTGCAGGCGACATTAAGCAAAACCAGCGACTTTTTGCTGGGATCAAAGGAAGCCGACACCGTCAGCACCTACCTGTCGAATCTTGCCGCGGGCGACATCCTGCAAATGGGGAACGGCTCCGATATCCTCAAGTTCATTTCCGTAAGCTTTACCTTTGATACGAGGCTTCTGCCCGGACTGAATGGAATCGACATTGTCGATATGAGCGACACATCCAGCGGTAAAGTGACTTTCGACGACCGTTTCGTCGATGCCAGCGATGCGAATGCCGTTACCTTGCGCTATGGCGCGGCCACGCTGACCCGCCTCGATACTTCGGGTGTCGCCGCCGACAAAAAAGTTCTTCTCGATGGTTCAGGCACCGTAAACCTGGCCTATGACGCCGCAAACCGCGTGACCGTGACGGCGGCCACCAAAGGCACGGTCAACGGCGGCTATGGCGACGATTATTTCACCCTGTACGACAGCACGGCCGGTATCAACGGCGGCCGCGGTAACGACACCTTCGCCATGTACGCCTATCACGGGCGCCTGGATGGCGGCGATGGGGACGATGCGTTCTATTTCACCCGCGACGGGCTGAACGGCGCCCTTGAAATGGACGGCGGCGCAGGATTCGACGAACTCCGCTTTGCCCGCGCCGTTTCCATCAGCGCCGCCGACACGGCGCAGGTCAGCGGCATCGACAGCGTTCGTTTCTATGTCGCAGGAAATGACTTTGCCTTGACGGACTCACTGGTCATGGATGGCAAAATCACCCTGCTCGGCAACAAGGCCATGGCGGATGTCCGTCTGGATGTTTCGGCGATGACGGAAGCGGCCACGATCAATATCGACCGCAGCCTTGCCGTCACCGTCACGGGCGCCGCCTCGGCCCAGCTGACCTATAATCTGCTGGACAAAGCGAACGCCCCGTTTTTCGCAGGGGACGGCAGCGATCGCATCAATGGCGGAAAAGCCGGCGATACCATCAATGCCGGAGGAGGCGATGATATCATCAGCGGCGGCAAGGGCAATGATACCCTGGCCGGAGGCGCTGGCCGCGATACCTTCGTCATGACGCGCGACGATGGCAATGACACCATCGCCGACTTCCAGGCCGGCAATGGCGGCGACCGTATTGCGCTGAAAAGCTTCTATCAGTATGGCGCTTTTTCCGACCTTGTACTGCAGCAATCAGGCAGCGATGTCAGACTGATGCTCAGCGCAACGGACAGCATCGTGTTCAAAAACACGGTTGCCGGGGATTTCACCGCCGACAATTTCACTTTCGACAACACGGCGAAAGAAAACCTGCTGCTGCGCGCGACATCGGGCGCCGATCTTCTGATCACAGGCAGCGGCGCCGACGTTGCGGAAGTGTTTTCGAGCACGTTCAAGGCCGACGACGTTCTGAATCTCGGCACGGGTCTGGACACGCTGAAGCTGATGACGTCGAAATGGGACTTCAATTCCAATATCTATGCCACGATCAAGGGCGTGGAAACACTGGATATGACGGCCGTGACGACGCCCTCGCAAATGGTGATTGGCTATAACATCGCGGCGGGATCGGATACAGGCAAGCTGACGGTCCTCTATGGCGCGTCCGGCATCGGTCTGCTCGATACCAGTAAAGTCGACACGGCGGACGATGTCAGCCTGAAAGGCAGCGGCCTTGTCACTCTGGCCGATGCCGGCAACCGGATTTCCCTGGAAACCGGGACGGGAATGTTTATCCAGGGCGGTGCAGGGAATGACTACATCAAAGTCCGCGGCGGAGAAGTCACGATTAATGGCGGCGCCGGAGACGATACGGTCTCGGTGGGCGTCAGCGGCACCTATCGCTTCAATGGCGGTGCAGGCAATGACTCGTTCCTGATGAGTTCGTCCAGCTTCCTGAAAGGAAATGTCTTCGACGGCGGAACGGGTATCGACGAACTGCGCCTGTACGACAAGGCTGTCCTGAACGACGCCGATCTGTCGAACATCACGCATTTCGAGCGGATCGTCCTGTATGCGGACAATAACAGCCTGGATGCGATCGGCGGCATTTTCGACGACCGGATCGAATTCAAGGGTAACAGCGGCAAGCTGAACCTCGACCTCGATATCAGCAACATGTCGGACAGCCAGGTGGCGATCTTCGGTGAAAACCTGCTAGCCAGCTTGACAGGCGACGCCAATAAAACCTATCACCTTGAAACCACGTCGAAATTCAACGGCGAACTGCATGCGACCCAAGGGAATGATATCATTGTTGGCAATACAGGCGTGGACACGCTCTACGGCGAAGGCGGCAACGATGTCCTGACGGGTGCCGCCGGCAACGACAGGCTGGACGGCGGTGCAGGCAATGACGTTCTGACGGGTGGCATGGGAACCGACCGCCTGACCGGCGGCGGCGGCGCGGACACGTTCCGTTATGCCGATTACCGCGAAGGCGGCGATGTTATCACCGACTTCAACATGCTGGAAGGAGACAAACTCGACCTGACGGCGCTGTTTGCGGCAAACGGTCTCGGCGCGAAGGGCACGATTGCCGCTCTGGCGGAAGGGTATCTGACGCTGACACTGGCTTCGGACGGCGTGAATGTCGGGTTCGACCGCGACGGCGCCCTGAAATCAAGCTACGCGTCCGTCACGCTGGCGACGCTGCAGGGTCATGACCTTCTTGATATCAATCTGACGGCGATCATGACATCGTAGGAGTTTCAGGGAGCCTGGAAAACCGGGCCCCTTTATTTCTTGCCGTAGAGATCCAGCAATTCACCGGCGCGTTCCGAGGTGAACCAGGGGGCGGAATACCCCCACAGGAAAATCTCGCGGCGGGTGTCCCAGATTTCGATGCTGGCAATGTCCCCGGTCATGATCCATGTTTCAAGGGAACCGATTTTCACAGGCTCTTTCGTTTCCGCCTTGCGGGGCCGGAAATAAAATTCGATGTAGACGCCATCCATCGTTCTTTTGCCGAAACTGGCATCGAAGCGAAGGTTTGATTTTATTTTTTCGTAACCTGCATTGCTGACAAGCAAGGGCTGCAACTGCCTTTGGCGGGTCGGAACAATTGAAATCCAGGTTTCGCCGATCTGGAACGGGAAATAGATCATGTCGTCGTCGCTGGGCGGCATGATCATGACAGGCCTGGCGTCGCGATATTTTCCGGCCAGATCATCGGGCGATATGGCTGGCAGTTTTACCGGGACCATCGCGCCGACACGGACAAAATCCTCATCGGGATGAAAATCGGCAAAGCCTTCCTGCAGCCGGACCAGTTGTTCATCCATAATCCGGGGACGATCTTCTTCAGACGCTTTAAGATAAACTTCACTGTCCCTGACCCAGTCCCTGAAGCCTGGTTTCAGACCCGCGAGAGTGTAAAATGCAAAAGCGGCCTTTTCGGTTTCGGAATATTTTCCACGCTCCAGCAAGGCATGAGCGTTTCCCATCGGCAAAAAGGCCAGAATGATCCCGATGTAAAAACCGTGCCAGCGTCTTTTATTTTCCATAGAAATCATATATGTTCCTGACTGGCTATCCAGCCGGTTCTGGTCTTAACATACTCTCCGAAACGTTAATGGTAAGAGAACATTTTTCAGGCAAGCCATGAAAAAAGAGGGGGACGATACGGCAGATTCCGAAAGTGACCTTTGGCATCATGTGGCAAAATCTGTCAAGCCATTGAATAATAAAAATATATTTTATGTTCCTTCTGACAAGTCTGTGCCCAGGGTTAAAAAAACAGAAAAAAGCGATACGCCAGCACTCCCCACAACCGTTACCCAAAAGTCCTCGTCTGTCGATATTCGTACGGAAGAGCGGTTGCGGCGCGGCCAGATGAGAATTGACGCCACTCTGGATCTGCATGGCTTGTCCGCGGAACGGGCCTGGATTTCGCTCAACCGATTTTTGACGAGTGGATATGAAAACGGCTTTCGCTGCGTTCTCGTGATTACAGGCAAAGGCCGGGCGGGCGCCCCGGGAATTCTTAAAAAATCTTTGCCGTCCTGGCTGTCCGAGCCAATGATGTCAAAAATCGTGCTCCGCTTTTTTCCAGCAAAGCCTCGTCATGGTGGTGGTGGAGCTTTTTATATTTTGCTGCGCCGGAAGCGGTAGGTCATTTCAGCAGGACATCGCGCTCGATTGTACGGGTAACAGGCTGGCCATCCTTTCCGTCACGCCTTACAGATGCCGTCCCTTTGTAAGATCCCGGAGCAAAACCTTTTTCACCCTTCCGGCCGACATACAAAAACTGGCGCGCGCGGTCCTTGTCCTGTGTCACTTCGTTCGTGGCGATGACATGGCCCGACGGATCGGAAATAGACAATGAAATCCTGTCCCCCGTCCGGACACCGTAGAATGCGGACCAGAACACCAAGGCTCCCGGTTCACCGGAAAGCATACGCGGGGATGACGCGTCTATCTTGACCGCCTCGAAATCTGGAACGCCTTTATGAAACCCCGCCGCATAGGCGATAACCGGTTCATAAGGCAGTTTTACATTATCTGCCCATAACGGTGTTTTCTGCTGTGCGCAGCCCGTATCATTCTTCATGCCTGTAAAGGGATCCAGGCGATCGCCCTGGCGCAGAACGCCCAGATGAAGATGCGGAAACTGGGCCGAACCGCTTTGCCCGGCCTGCCCGAGCACATCGCCGGTTGAAACGGCCTGTCCCGGGCGGACGCGGATGCTGTTCTGCTTCATATGACAATATATGGTCTGCCAGCCGTCGCCATGATCGATCAGAATGCCGTTGCCGCATCCGCGATTGGCCTTTTCGAGGGCGGCCATTTCCTCTTCCGTCGGCTCCTTGTCTTCGACGCTGTCACGGATGCGAAGCACCTTGCCTGCAGCGGCCGCCAGAACATCCGTTCCGGTTTCCATGGCCACGCGGTCGGGAAGGCCGATATCCGTGCCGTCATGACCGTCATAGGTGCGGATTCCACAGGCATAATCGCGGGCATCGGGTCCTTTGGCATCGTCCATGTAATTGACGATCCAGCAGGTTTTACCGATCTCGCATTTCAGGGGAAATTGCAGCCTGAAATCCGCCGCCACGGCCTGAGCGGCAAATACCAGGGAAACAAGGGCAAGGAAAAATCCACGCAGGGCCATCAGGTGGCCTCGATCTGATCGACCAGATACTGCAACACGCGCCTGTAAAGTCTGTCGCCCTCGATGACATCCTCTATGCCATGGTCGATGTTCGGGTTGTCGTTGACCTCCATCACACAGGCCCCTTTATCGGTCTCCTTGAGGTCGACGCCGTACAAACCGCTGCCGATCAGGCGGGCGGCTTTCAAAGCCGTCTCCATGACCTCCTTCGGCACCTTGTGGATCGGGATCGATTCCGAAAGGCCCGCCTTCACCCGCTCCTTCTTCGTGCCCTCCGGATGCTTGTAGACCTGCCAGTGCCCCTTGGCCATGTAATAGCGGCACGCGAAAATCGCCTCGTTGTTCAGGACGCCGATCCGCCAGTCGAAGGCCGAAGGCACGAATTCCTGCAACAGGATGATTTCCGATTTTTTCAACAGGTCGCGCGCAGCCTTTTCGAAGGCGGCGGGATTGTCGGCCTTGATGATCCCGCGGGAAAACGATCCATCGGGAATTTTCAGGACGATGGGATAATCCGTCGTCTGTTCCACGTTCTTTTCGGATTTCCGATCCAGGATGCGCGTTTCCGGCACAGGCACGCGGTTTGCCTTCAGCAATTCGAACAAAAACACCTTGTTGCAGCAGCGGATGATGGAGTCCGTATCGTCGATGACGGGAATGCCTTCGCGTTCCGCCTTGTCGGCGAAACGGTAGGTATGGTGGTTGATGGCCGTCGTCTCCCGGATGAACAGGGCGTCATATTCCAGAAGCGTCGAATACTCGTTTTTCGTGATCAGTTCGACCGCGACGTTCATGTCCTTCGCCACTTTCGCGAATTTCTGCAGCGCGGCCTTGTTGGAGGGCGGAAATTTCTCCTGCGGATCGTGCAGGATGCCGATCCAGTGCTTTTCCCGTTTCGGCGCGTTGGGCTTCATCCAGCTCGCGCCGGTGAAGATTTCGAGGCATTCATGGAAAAAGGAAACCTTTTCCTCCGGAATATCGGAAATCTCCAGGGATTCGATCGTGTCGATCTCCCACTTTCCCTGGTGGTAATAAATGCTTAAGGAGGTCAGCGGAAACCGGAACATATCGAAGATGCGGCGCGTTACCGGTTCCAGCTTCTGGTTCTGGGTCCGTCCGAAATAGGCATAATAGGTGCGTTCCAGCGGCTCGTCCGGAGGATCCTTGAAATGCTTCGCCAGCAGGGCATTCAACTCTGGCAACTGGGACTGGAAATTCCGTTTCCAGTTCAGCTGGATCATGTTCGGCACGGAAGGAATGCAACGGAGGCCGCGTGCTTCCGCCAGCAGGGAGCAATAATAGCCCTTGCTGAGATAATCGTAATTGCCGCACATGTTCACGACTTTCACGCGCGAGAGTTTCCGCAGGTCGATGCCGGGGATGCGGTTGGCGATGAAATCGTTGGCCGCGACGTTCAGCCGGTCGGGATGCTCGGGGATATTGCCGTTCCCCTTGTCGGTGATCAGGATGAATTTGTACATCGGGCGGTGGATACATCCCCTTATAAGCCGATTATCCAGTTTTTACCATGCATGGCCAAATGCTTCCATTCAATAACTCTTTTCGTCCGGAACGATTTATGTTTTCTTGGCCTTTTAACGATCAGGTTGCAAAAGATGCGCCTTTCCGCGTGGGATTATCTCGGCCTGATGGAAAAACTCAGGCTGTTCGGGCAGAACAGCCTTCTGCCCGAGTGCCATCCCGGGGTCTGGCGGGCCTATCTGGACCTCTATCGCGCGTTTATCGGCGATCCCAAAGACATGGAAATTGTCTCTACCGAAAACGGGCTTGGCTTCTCCCTCGATCCCCTGACAGGGGACGATCTGTACCGCTGGGCCCTTCTGAACCCGGTCAGCCATCCCCACATCCCTTTTTCAGCCGATACGATCGTGGATCATGCCGAAGACATAGGCAGGACCTTCCGCGAGGAGGGGATCGATCATTTCTGCATTCTGACGGACAGTTTCGAATTTCCGGAAGCGGCATCATTATCCAGCCGGAATCATTTCGGCTGGCTGAACAGCCCGCAGGCGCTGATTCATGATCGTTTTGAAGATTATGCGGTTTCCCTGACCGCGCCGCGCCGCAAGCAGATGCGGCGCCTTTACAGAAGCTATGATGAAGATAAAGGCTTTCGCTTCGATTTTTCCGATCGCCCTCCGGACGCCGCCGAAACGGATTTTATCGATGGTCATACGCGTCGTCACTGGGGCGAGGCCTGGGAATACGCGCTGGCGCAATTCCTCTGGCAGATAGCCGCGGCAGGAACGATCCCGTCCTGCGCCCGGTTCATGCGCGTTTACGACCGGGACAGGCTTCTTTACATCAACGGCTATATCCTCCGCGGCGACACGCTGTATTCCCAGTGCACCTGCCGCAATATGGATACGTTTCACAGCGGGCTTGGAACTCTTATCGATTTTAAAGCGATCGAAGTGTTGTCGGGAAATGCCGACATTCATATTGTTGACCCCACATGCGGCGCGGCCCTTTTCCATCAGGAAACGATATCGGTCGCGAAGCGCGAGATTGTGAATACCAACCGGCAAAGGCCGTTTTTATGCATGGGCGCACGGGATAATATTAACCAGACGCTTGGGGGATTTATTCCACCCTTCTATGACAACGTGTGTGGCTGGCAAAGAACCGATATTCCCTTTCTGACAGGAAAAGGTTTATAAACTTAATCCACCGGGCGGCCTGTTTTGCGATCTATAAAAACACGCTGCATTTTCGCGGCATCCGTTCCGTCGTCATAATACGGCGAAATGATCTTTTTCTTTTTAAATCCCATTTTCTCATAAAGAGAAATAGCTGCCTTATTTGAGATCCTAACTTCAAGACCTAATGTATGCGCTTTGCGCTTACGCACTTCTTCACAGGCATATTCTATCATTTCCTGAGCCAGCCCCTTGCCTCTGAACAGTTTGTCTACGACGAGAGAATAGATGCGCGCATAACCGGTCGGGCCAAAAAAACACAAAATATAACCCATGATGCAGCCCTTTGTTTCAGCTACAATCATATAGGCACCAGGATTTTTATGGATATGATAGGCCATTTGGCGTGCAGAAATAATATCGATCGGATCGAAATTTTCTGTTTCGAGCCGGACAAGTTGCGGCAAATCCGCAGGGACAGCGCAGCGAAAGCTTATCTGGCGATTGGTCATTGCAGGGTATTTTTCGGCAGCAGCAGCCACATCCGTCCTTTTGATTTCATCGGGCCGGCGTTGTGTTCGGCCTGAGGCCCGTGGCCCCAGAAGAAGTCGCCGCGCACCGGGCCGCGGATCGCGCCGCCGGTATCCTGCGCCATCATCAGGCGCTGGATACGGGGTGTTCCGGACAGAGGCGGCTCCGCGTCGAGCCAGACCGGAATGCCGTAAGGGATGCGGTCGCGGTCGATGGCCAGCGAACGGCCGGGCGTCAGCGCCACCCCTTCCCCGCCCAGCGGGCCGTCACCCGTCAGCTCCCTGAAAAAGACATAGGACGGGTTCGCATACATGATCTCCGCCGCCTGATCCGGATGGGTGCCCAGCCAGGCGCGGATGGATTGCATGGTGACATCTTCCTTCGGCAATTCTCCGCGCTTCACCAGTTCGCGGCCAATGGCATAATATGTGTGCCCGTTCTGGCCGTCATAGCCGACGCGCATCGCCGTGCCGTCGTCCAGATCGACGATGCCCGATCCCTGGATCTGCAGAAAGAACGCATCCACCGGATCGTCCACCCAGACAAGGGCGCGATCCTGCTCCGGAGGAAGGCCGCCCTCCATAATCGCGCGATTGTCCTGATAGGGTTTGAGTTTTCCATCCAAAACGCGGCCCGCGATTCTCTGGCCTTTCAGCGCGGGACGGAATTCGCCGAGATCGACCGTCACGAGATCGTCAGGGCGCGCGCGGAGAGGCGTTTGATACGGACCATGACGCGTGCGGGATCCACGCAGGGACGCCTCGTAATACCCGGTGAAAAGCCCCTCTTCCCCGTCGCCCGCTGCCGTGGCCTGAAAGGGGGAAAACCATGTTTCAAAGAAAGTGCGTGCCTGGTCGCCGGTCAAAGTCCCCGCGGCGCGGCATGCGGCCTGCCACTGGCTATAAATTCCGTTTTCGGCAAGCGGACCAAAAGGAGAAGCAGCCGGTTTTTTGGCAATACGCGCGCAGGATTTGAGGAAAGCTGACAATGCCTCACCTTGGTTATCGGCATTCCAGCCCGGCAAATCGGAATAGGACGCCGGCTTTAAAACCAGAGCGGCGTTTTCATCCGGCACGGCCGGAGATTTCGCCGTCGCGCAGGCTGTGAGAAGCAGCAGGGAGAAGCAAAAAAGGCAACGCGACAGCATGGAACACATCCTGTTTGTCTTCAGGCATTGGCATCGGGAACGATGGCCGCACCGGTCTCGCCCGCGTGTTCTTCCCGCGTTTCGGTCAGAAGCCAGGACGGATCGCGGGATTTGATGTCGCGCGTGAAGGTCCAGATATCGATGGTTTCCGTGACACGATCGGGATGGCCCGAAATCAGCGTGCCGTCCGCCGCGCGGACCACGTTGGTTTCATCGGCGACGAAGCGCACCGTGACATGCGCCGAACGGCCCTCCATCCGGGCGGCGACGACTTCAGCCTTCCGCACGGCGTGGATTTCCATCGACACCTGTTCGTTCGAGCGCGACCTGGCATCGAGGGCGGCATTGAACGATTGATAAACCCGGTCCGAAAGAAGATTTTTCAACGTTTCGCGGTCGCCTGACGCGAAGGCTTCGACGATCATGACGAAGGCGTCCTGCGCCCCGCGCAGGAAATGAGGCACATCAAACGTCTTGTCCTGATGAAATATCTCCTTCAGGCCAGCCTGCGCCCGATCATGGATGGCCATGTTGCGATCGAGGCTGGAAAGATCGTCCGGAACAGCCGCAGGATCCGCGGTTCCGGACGCGGCGGACGGAGGCAACGCGCGGGGCGCCTGGCCGGTTTCAGCTTCCGCGAAAGGATTGGGCCTCTGGCGCTCGCCATCCTGGCGCATGCCCAGAAGGCTGCGCAGCCACAAAACCAGACCGGCGGCGATGACGGCGTAAAGAATGATGTCCACAGGCACTATCCATCCCCTTTTTCGAGGCGTCCTGTCATGATACCACAGGGATGCGCCACGGATAGAACCTTACATTTAAGGCTTCCCGGCGAAAGTGCAAGGGTTTTCGGCTTTTCCCGGTTCTTTCGCCATGCTACAGCTTCGGACAAAGGAGACTTCATTCATGGCACAGAACGATCGCGGCGGCAGGGACGGCTTTGATCCCGGGCTGGGCATGGCAGGCAACATGCCCGTCACCATCCTGGCGCAGTATATCAAGGACCTGTCCTTTGAAAATCCGAACGCGCCGGAAACATTGCGCACGGGCAGCGACCGGCCCGTCATGGACGCCAATTTCTCCATGGACGCGCGCAAGGTGGAATGGGAAGGCCGGGACCATATTTATGAAAGCGTCCTTGGGCTGCAAACCGCCGCGCGCAAGGGCGACAAGACCGCGTTCATGTGCGAGATTCAATACGGCGTTCTGGTCGATCTGAGCCAGGTTCCGGAAGATCAGCATCACCCCATGCTGTTGATCGAGATGCCCCGCTTCGCCTTTCCTTTCGTCCGGCAGATCGTGGCCAATCTGACTCAGCAGGCAGGATACATGCCGCTGCTGCTGGCGCCCGCCGATTTCCGGGCGTTTTACCTGCAGCGTTTCGGCGAGGACATCCGCCGGGCCCAGGGCAAGGGCTGAAATCGGCAACGCTCTTATCGCACCGCCCGTGCCCCTTGACAAAATAGGATTTTAGTCATATACTGATTTCCAGACATTCCCCGGCGCTGCATCCCGCAGCGCCGTTTTTTATGATCCCCTGGCGGGACGGAAAGGCATGCGTCATTATGACCGGAACGCGCGCACGAACGGAAAAACGCATGAAAAAGCGGAAAAACCGGCAAACGGACTATTATGAAGACGGATTTTACCGCTGATGCGCCGCTGGACCGAGGAAGAGCGCAGACGCCAGGCGGAAAAAATCCGCGCCTGGCAGCCCTGGACAAAATCCACCGGCCCCAGAACGGCGGCGGGCAAGGCCAAATGCCGCCACAACGCCGTCAAACACGGGCTCTATTCAGAAACAGGCAAGGAACTCCTGGCCGTTCTCCGCCAGCACCGCCAGTTTCTCAAGGAAATCCGCCGCCTGCGCCGCTCTACTCTTCCCCCTCTCCCCCACGGGGAGAGGGCCGGGGTGAGGGGATGTCACAGAGCGCCTCCCCTTCCACTTCATCCGCCAGCCGCACCGCCCCCCCCCCCTAACCCCCCCCCCCGGGGGGGGGGGGAAAAAAAAAAAAACGCGGGGCAAAGGAGCCAGGGTGAGGGGGGGGTTATACCGCCGGGCCCGCCGTGTTTCAAAAAAGCCCGTGCAAACACCGCTGGCATTGCCCTTCCAGCTCATACGCCGGCCCGATCACTGTTCGCCCTGGCCATCTCCTCGGAGAAGTGGAAAAGAAGGAGGCCGGCAGCCAGGCGCACAATCGGCCTGTTCCATGCCTTGCCTCACAGCCGCCCTGGTTTTGAAAACTGCCTAGGCCTGCCCCTCGTTCTGCGGCGCGGACCAGACAGGATCGACCAGTTGTTTCAAAAGCACGGCATGGGCTTTCAGTTCGTCCGGCGTCGGCAGATGAACACGCGGCGGCATCGTTTTCCGTTCACGCGCGACATCGACGGAAACGGCGGCCTCGGAAACCACGGCGCTTTCCTGCACGAGGCCAAGACCGTGCTGACGGCCGCCCATCAATTCCAGATACACTTCGGCCAGCAGCTGGGAATCCAGCAGGGCCCCGTGGAAATCCCGTCCCGAATTGTCGATGCCGAAACGGCGGCACAGCGCATCGAGATTGGCTGGCGAACCCGGGAAGCGTGTCCGGCACAGGGCCAGGGTATCCAGAACCTTGTTTTTCAGAGACGGATGGCCGACCGTTTTCAGTTCGTGATTGAGGAATTTGATATCGAATTCCGCATTGTGGATCACCAGCCGCGCATCCCGGATGAAATCGATAAAATCCGTAAAAATCTGGGAAAACAGTGGTTTATCCGCCAGGAACTGGGTCGTCAGGCCATGCACGGCAGCCGCTTCCGGAGGAACATCCCGTTCGGGGTTGATATAAACATGCAGCACGTTCCCGGTCGGAATGTGGTTCATCAGCTCGACGCAGCCGATCTCGACAAGGCGATGGCCCTCATGCGGGTCCAGCCCGGTCGTCTCGGTATCGAGGACGATTTCACGCACCGCTCCGGACTCCTGTCAGCTTCAGCCATTCCTGCATGAATTTTTCGGTCTGGGCGATCAGATGCGGCCCGCTTTCTTCCGTGTCGCGGCGGAGACGATGGATATCCAGTTTTCCTTCCGCCACGATATCCGCGCTGGCGACCGACCAGCCGCGCAGCATGCCGGGCGTGATTTCGCAGTGAAACTGCAACCCCAGGGCATTTTTACCCCAGCAGTAAGCCTGGTTGATGTATTTCTCGCTGGAAGCCAGAAGAGTCGCGCCATCGGGAAGGTCGAACGTATCGCCATGCCATTGCAGCATCATGGTTTTCTCCGGCGCAAAATGGCGGACGGGAGAATTTTCACCTTCTGCCGTCAGCTGCAGGCGGTACCATCCGATTTCGGAGCCGTTCGGGCCGCGGTAGACATTGGCGCCGAGAACCTTCGCCATCATTTGGGCTCCGAGGCAAATCCCAAGAGTCGGCAGATCGCGCGACAACCGTTTTTCCATCATCGCCATTTCCTGTTTCAGGAAAGGGTAATCGTCCGCCTGGTACACGCCGGGCGTTCCGCCCAGAACAATCAGCAGATCGGGCGACAAGGGATCGAAACTGGCGAAGTCCTGGCGATAGGTGTCGATATACTGATAACTGCCGCCGGCCTTTTCGATGACCTGCGCCAGGGATCCCAGTCCCTCGGAATAAAGATGACGAAAGGCGGTGACCTTCATTTGCGTCTCTTCCCTCTGACTTTGCGAAGAATTGATTTAAGTTTGTTTCGAGTATAGGCGAGGCCCAGGCCCGTTTGCACGACAAAGTCTGCGCGGCGGCGCTTTTCATGATCGGGCATCTGTGCCAGCAGCCGCGCCCGGAATGCCTTTTCATCAAGACCTCGCGCAAGCACGCGTTTTCTTTGTATAAAGGCGGGTGCGGTAACGACGATGTTATGATCGGCGCGGGTTTCCGCTCCCGTTTCATAAAGCAGCGGTATTTCCAGTACGGCCATTCCTGCCCCCAGGCGGCGCTGGCGCATAAGAAATCGCTGTTGTCCTTCCAGTACAAGGGGGTGAAGGATGGCCTCCAGCTTTTTTCGTTGTGCCGGATCGTTAAAAACAAGGGCGGCCAGTTTGCCTCGGTCCACCCCACCCTGCCCCCGCGCCTCAGGAAAAAGGGCGAGAACCGGACGCACCGCCCTGCCCCCCGGTGCGAGAAGCCGATGAACGGCAGCGTCTGAGTCATGGACCGGAATGCCAAGCTGCCTGAGCATCAGGGCCGCCTTGCTTTTACCCATGCCGATCGAGCCCGTGAGGCCAAGAACGATCATGCTGCCGCCTCCAGCACAATCCGTTCCAGCGTGGAATCCACCTCAGGCCTCACGCCCGTCCACGCTTCGAAAGCAGGCGCAGCCTGATGAAGCAGCATACCGATACCCGTAACAACCGGATTGCCCTGTGCCAGCGCATTCTGCAGCAACGGCGTCATTAAAGGCGCATAGACAATATCGTAAACTGTTGCGCTTTTATTCAGATGAACAAGGGAAAGATCGAGCGGAGGCTTTCCGGTCATGCCGAGAGCGGTTGTATTGACCAGCAAATGGATGCCTTTCAAAACGCTTTCTCGATCTTTCCAGGGCACAACCTCTACCTCAAAATGCTGCGCCAATTGCTGCGCCTTTTCCTCGGTGCGATTGGCGATTAAAATGCGGGGCACTTTTTTTTCTTTCAGCGCATGCAGGATCGCTCGGGCGGCGCCACCTGCCCCCAGAACAAAAGCTGTGCCTGCCTGCCATTCATATCCCGGATATTTTTGCTGCAGGTTCAGCGCAAAACCGGTGGCATCCGTATTGCGCCCCTGAAGCTTTCCGCTTTTATCGATGACAACAGTGTTCACGGCTCCGATGGCCCGGGCCGCGTCGTCGATGGTGTGACAGAACGGAACAATGGTTTCCTTGAAAGGAATTGTCGCATTGAAGCCGGCGTATCCCTGTTCCGCCAGCCGCAGGATATTTTCTTTCAAGGACTCCGGCGCAACCGGAACGGCATCATAGGTTCCCTCTATTCCATAGCGGCTGAACCAATACCGATGAATGGCGGGAGACCGTGAATAACCGAGCGGATAACCGATGACGCAGGCTTTGATCATAACGCCATGATAAAGCCCGCAGCCGGGCGGCGGAAGCGTTTTTCTGCCGCCCGGAACGCTGTCAGTGTACGGGATCCGCGCTTCCTTCGGGAAAAATCAGCATGGCCAGACGGCGGTCCCGGAACGGGACATTATTTACCATCGTCACATCCGCGTCATAGACGAGGTGGAATAGATGCGTCTGATTGATCGGATCATGCAGGCCTGCAAAAAACGGATCGCTGCGCACGGAATCGCCCAGGCCACGCAAATAAAAGATGCCGCCGGGCAGTTCCGACAAGGCCTCGATCGCATTCCCGGACAGTTTTTCGGACCCGAATCCGCCTTCCGCAATCCTGTCGTCAAGCGCGTTCAGGGTCTGGTGATCGACCGCGTTGACCCTCGTTTCGTCCGTAAACCACTGACGAAAAGCATAAGCCAGCGCCGAACCGTCAAACATTGCTGCGGGATCGCGTTCCAGATGGCGGGCGAATACCATCGCCATATCGCCTTCGGGCGCGCCGATCATATGCCGCCAGACTTCCCCATATCCGGCGCCACGCAGCTCCCAGCCGGCCAGAAGCGCGAAAGTGTCGCAATCGGCCGCACGAATGCGTTCGAGCATCAGGAAATCCTCGGGAACGTAAGTTCCCTGCTCGTCCGTCTCGCGTGTGTCATGCCAGAGATCGCGCAGCGCACGGATCAGTGTGACAAGCAATGCATTGCGGAACCACGCTGAACGGCCAAGCGCAGACGGGCTGAGAGCGAAATGATCGAGCACAATACATTTCGCCCGATCGTCGATCATGAAACCGTTGTTTTTCAAATCTCCGAAACCGATGGACCAGCCATCCTTTTCCGCCTCGGCCCACATGCGCCCGGCCGACGGGCTTTCCATCAGCAGATTTGCGCACCACACCAGAATATCTTTCTGGCTGGCGAAGCTTTCGGACTCCAGATTCCCGTAGTCCTGTTGAAGGCTCGCACGGCATTGGGACAATGGCAGCGCACAGTCGCCCTCGGTCCGGTCCGTCATATCGAACAGAATCGTATCCGAGGATGGCCTGATATGGGTTTTGCGCGCAAGCCTGGTCGGTTTCATGACAAGCGCACCGCTGTCTTTATCGATCGCCCATTCCAGGCAATCCGCTTCGGAACGGGAGTATTCTTGCGCCGCCGGCTTGTGCCGCCGGGCAGCGCTCCATTGGGGCATCCGTCTTGCCGCGAGGCAAGACGATGACTTCTGCAGTTTTTTCATGGTCGCCAAACCGTGTTTTTTTGTTTTGAGACACGCCGCGACGGTCGTCGTGGCGGAGGTCTTCACGGTTTTGCAATTCCTGTTCCGTTTCACGGAAAGAGCGTTCAAACTTGATGAACCAAAGGAAATTCGCATTCGAACGGTCCCTGACCTCCGTGAACAAGGCATCGCTCACGATCGTATTGATATAGGGCGCCAGGTAATTTTTGCCGAAAGGCATGCTTCCCAGAGCAGCAATCAGTTCGGATGTCACGGTTTTCGAGGAAATACCGGATTCAAATGCACTGTTTTGACCATCGGCCAGCATCGCCTGGATCAGGCTGCGGTCGTCATGACTGCAACGGTCCGACAGAAACCAGGCCTCGAACACGGCACAGCAGGCCGTGCCGTTGCCGACCGTACGAAAGTCTATAAAGGCTTCACGCGCAAAGGCGCGAGCCAGATCGTTCATTTGAGATCCCTCGATGCGGGCCCAGCAATCCTTTTCCCCGGCCAGCTGAAGTTCCCAGGCCACACGGACCATGCCGGATGCAGCATCGGCAATCTGTGCCCGGTTGATCAGGACCGCCTGATCGGGATGAAAATTCAGAGGGTCGGCCAGAGCGCCCGCCCGGTGTTGCCACAGGCGGCGCAGTTCACGGGCGGCCAGCAGAATCTGGTCGGGACGCGGCAGGTTGGGGTTGATCTGGACGCAACCGGTCGCACGGTCATAAAACGCTGTCTCGATCTGGTCATTCATGAGAATGCGCCCGCCATGGCGCGTCATGCAATCCAGGAGGGCCGCGCCGAAGCGGCTGGCCTTCAGAATTTTCGTAATCGAAGCGCTTTCGAATTCGGTGTCGTGGCCCAGCAGGCATCCGCCTTCGGTGACAAACGCCACGTCGGCAAAAAACTCCAGCCTTTGCCGTTCCTGTTTCGCGCGTATCTCGCCTTCGGCGATAACCGGATCCGCGGAAAGGCTGGCATCATCGAATATTTCATCCTCGATGTCGCTTTCGAAATCCATATAGAACAACGGCTGGTCGCTGATAATCGTGCAGCGGACCGGCTGGCGGTTGTTCAGGGCATAGGCCAGACGGAAGCCGCGCGGCTGGCGAGTTTTTGGCTTTTTGTTCTTGTCCGATGTGGTTTCCATTGTGCCCCGACCGTTTTGAAAAATTCCCCTTAGAGGCCTTTGCAGACCGTCTTGATTTATTATGCGGGTCGTTCGTTAATGCTTTCCTACCGGAAAGGGGTTTTTATGCTTTCTGCGACTGAAATTTTCGCCTTCTTTAAGAAGGGTTTAAGGACGAATTAACGGAATCTGAAAAAACGCCTTAAAACGGCTTAAAGAGCCAGGACTTCATCCCGTACGGGCATATCGTCAACCAGGCATTCCTCGTCGCTGAAGGTCACCGATCCGTCAGTCTGGAGGGTGATGGTGGCCCGGTACAGGGATGCGCCGTGTACCATGCAGGCGAAAAGGTCGTAAGGCATCGATTTTCCGGCGCTGATCAGCTGGACAGGCTGGATCATCCGGCCCACCGCCTTGCGGACAGCTACTGGCGGATCTTCCCGCCATGGAATATCGCTGACGGACTCCGCGATCCGGAAGCGGTTGTTGCGCCCCCTGACGTATCCCAGAAAAAAGCGTGTATAGACAGGGGCGGTTTCCCGCGTCAGAACCAGAGGCGCCTCACGATTCAGGCGGTAAATCGGTTCGCTTGTCCAGTTAAGGACGGTCGTCCGGCCCGGTGCATGAACAAAATGCCGCCGTGCTCGCGGCGTTCCCGAGGCTTGCGTGATTTCCATCAGCCGGTGCTGAGGATAGAAAGGGAGATCATAGGCGAGAAGCGTGGTGTTTCCCGGATCAAAGCTGATATCAGAAAAATGCGGGTTTACCTCGGCCAGAACCTTCCCGGCCTCCGTTCCTTCCACCTTGTAAAACGCTTCCTGAAACATCAAAAAATCCTTTCCGCAGGACAATCTCCGCATAACGGACGCTCTCAACGCCTTTTAGCCGATTCGGGTAAACGAGAGGTTAAACTGTCCACATTCGCTTGGGGAAAGGTAACCCAGAACCCCCTGTAAAAGAGTCGGGATCAATTTATCCTGATTTCACCGGATCGTCAGAGGGAGACTCATCCGGATGTATAAAGATGCAGGAGCATTGCTACGCGGGAACAGGGATAATGATGCCGGATCCCGTTTTTTACCGAAGCGGGAGCACTTCTGGATATGTGGATCAATCAATGAATAAATTACCGTCCCCGTAATCCACAGCATCCAATACCCTTCACCTTTTAAAAAAAATCTTTTTAAAAAAAGGAAGAGGTCTGCTTTGATGCATCCGGATAAAACACAGATGAAAAAGTTCCATGACCAGTAAACCTTTGATCGACACGTTGCAGGGCAGGAAGGGCAGATCCGTTCCTTTCTGGCTGATGCGCCAAGCTGGGCGATATCTGCCGGAATACCGGGAATTGCGGCGTCAGGCCGGGTCCTTCCTTGATCTGGTTTACAATCCGGAAAAAGCTGCGGAGGTGACACTGCAACCGCTGCGGCGTTTCGGCATGGACGCAGCCATTTTGTTTTCAGATATCCTCGTCGTGCCGCATGCGCTGGGGCGTTCCGTGCGTTTTGAAGAGGGAGAAGGGCCAAAACTCGATCCTTTACAGCAGGGGGAGATACCGCCTTTCGTTTCCGGCCACTTCGAGCGCGTCACCGCGCCTGTCTATGAAGCTGTTAAAACGATCCGAAGCCGTATGAAACATGAAGGGTTTGAAACCACAGCCCTGATCGGCTTTGCAGGGTCCCCTTGGACCGTTGCCTGTTACATGGTGGAAGGAGGCGGGAGCAGGGACTTCATGAAAACCCGGCAGTGGGCTTACAGCGATCCCGAAAGTTTTGGGAGACTGATCGATCTGGTGACGCAGGTAACGATCCAGTATCTGGAGGCACAAGTGGAGGCGGGTGCCGAGGCCCTGCAGCTGTTCGATAGCTGGGCAGGGCTGCTGGACGAGACGCAGTTCCGGCGCTGGGTCATAAACCCTACGAGAAAAATAACAGACGCCTTGCGCCTGAGCTGCCCCGGAATTCCGGTCATCGGATTCCCGCGCGGCGCCGGGTTGTCGTTCCAGAGCTTTGCGCGCGATGCAGGCGTCAATTGCGTTTCCATCGACCAGACGGTCACGCTGCAATGGGCAGGTTCGGTTCTCCAACCCCAGATGGCGGTACAGGGGAATCTTGATCCCATATGCCTTTTGAGCGGTGGAGCATCGCTGGAGATGGCAGTCGAACATATCCTGGCGCGTTTGGGGCAGGGGAACTTCGTCTTCAATCTGAGTCATGGCGTGCAGAAGGAAACCCCGCCCGAACATGTCGCGCGTCTCGCCGAACTGGTCCGCGGCTGGCAGGCATGAGCGGTTCGCGGACAGCCATCGTCCTTCTCAATCTCGGAGGGCCGGACGGCCAGGAAGCCGTGGAGCCCTTCCTGAAAAATTTCTTCATGGACCCAAACATCATCGCCCTGCCCTGGCCTTTAAGGAAATTTATCTCCGCACTGATCGCCCGCCGGAGAAGCCGGCGGGAGGCGGCGAAAAGCTATAGCCTGCTGGGCTGGAAGTCGCCGTTGCTTGGCAATACGAAAGCGCAGGCGGAAGCACTGGAACG
>JBDHTS010000022.1:0-30463 GCA_039808845.1 Alphaproteobacteria bacterium
ACAGCGTTTGATATGATATTGCAGGCACGGCCGGGTCCGCTGGGCAAAATAGCTGTCGCTGCAGTTCCGCAGCATGAAGGCTCTATGCAAAGCGTTGATGGTCCGGTTGACCGCGCCGGCGGACGCGAAGGGGCCGAAATAGTCGCTGTCCTTGTCCCGCGCGCCCCTGTGCTTGGTCAGAAGGGGAAAATCGTGGCCCGCGGCGATCATGATATAGGGGAAAGACTTGTCGTCCTTCATGATGACGTTATAACGCGGCTCCAGCTCCTTGATCAGATTGGATTCCAGCAGCAGCGCCTCCACCTCGGTATGGGTGGTGATGAACATCATGTCGATCGTTTCGGCGACCATGCGCTTCAGCCGCAGCGGCAGCTTGCCGGTGTTGGTATAATTCGTAACCCGCCGTTTCAGCGACCGGGCCTTGCCAACGTAAAGCACGCTGCCGCCCTGCCCCAGCATCCGGTAGACGCCGGGCGTGTCGGGCAGTTCGCGCGCGAAACGACGGATCAGGTCCGCGCCGCGGTCGAGGGATGTGAGTTCGCCGGTCATCATAAAGACGATTGTATCCGACCGGAGCGAAGAAAAGACAGTCGCATCCCCATGAAATTAAGCGCGGCGACCGGATACGGCAAGACATACCATGGCCTGTAATGAAACCAAATTCAGACACGACACTTGACAGGTATCAATAATAAGCAACTATAGATTACATCCAGAACGAACGGGCCAAGCGAAGGGGGAAACACGCATGCCAGTCATCACGATCTCGCACCACATCACGCACGAAACGCTTTATGAAGGGTTGTTTGCCGACATCAAATCGGCCATCGAACGGGCAGCGATAGAAGATATTGACCTGTCCCACGCCGACCTGCGCCATGCCAATCTCGGCAACGCGGAACTCGACGGGCTGGTCATGCGCGGCGCACGCCTGGATGGCGCGAACCTCGCGGGCGCAAACCTCTCCGAGGCGTGGCTGGAGGGCAGCATTTTCTTGGAAGCGGGACTTCAGAATACATGCCTTTGCTTTTCCATGCTTGCCCGGTGCGATTTCAGCGGGGCGCAGTTCGGCGCAACGGACGTAGCGGGCGCCTGCCTCGACCGGGCGCGCTTCGCCACGCCCTCCGCCTTCACGCTAAACTTCAGCGACGCGGAAAGCATGCAGCACTGCCTGTATCTGGACGAAGCGCTGAAACCCTGCGTCTTCTCACGGCCGCCCATCGTCATCACCGGCCTGTCGAAAATGATCGCCGTGATGGACCGGCATGTGCTTTCGGGATCCGCCGCCATCGATATCGGCGATTTCCTGGCGCATTCATACCTGCGCATGAACAGTACATTGCATTAAGAAAAAATTAAGACAGCCGCCCGATCATGCGCCTGCAAGCCAAACAACCGCAGGATCACTGCATGATGCTCTATATGAGGTGCGGGCGGCTGTTTGCCGTTCACGCGGAATGGACTTTCGCCTTTACGGCGCGCCCGATCTTTGCCATACACGTTCTCCGGGGAGAATGGATCGTTGACTTGCCGTATGGCCGGGTGATCGTCACGCCCGGTCAAGCCGGCGCGGGATGGATGGAAGATGGCTGCGGAAATCGATCGCTTCATGGACCTGCTGCGGGAACTGCAGAAGGTGGATCCCGAATTCCCGCTGCAATATGCGCTGTGCCTCGCCGAGATTTCCAGGAATGAGGGCCTGTCCCTGACTCGCCTGTCGGAACGGACCGGCATGCCCCTCTCCACCGTTTCCCGCATCGTCGGCGCCCTGTCCCGCCACCGCCAGCGCGGCGCCGCATTCGGCTTGATCCAGGTCAGCGTCGCCGCGAACGAGCGCCGTCGCAAGGAACTGCGCCTGACCGCCGAAGGCCGCGCCGTGATCGAGGGCATCGGGAAAATTCTGGGATCATCCGAGCCGGAACGGTTGCGGGCCTGATCGCATTATGCTTATTTAGGGCGCTTCCCCCAGCACGGGCGCGTGGTGGAATGGTAGACACACAGGACTTAAAATCCTGAGGTCGCAAGACCGTGAGGGTTCGAGTCCCTCCGCGCCCACCACGCTTCGCCCTGCGGGCTTCGCGTGGCGCAGCCGCGCGGAACCGCACCTTGGGCGAAGCCGTGCCCGGCGAAGCCTCTTGGCGAAGACGGGCTGGTGACAATTATGTGGTATGTTTATATTATCCGCAGCCTTAGCGCCTCAGATCAGGATTACATTGGCGCGACCGCTGACCTGAAACAACGCCTTAAAGATCATAACGCAGGAAAATCAAATCATACAGCTAAGTTTATACCATGGGAATTAATCTGGTACTGCGCCTTTCCGGATAAGTATAAAGCTTTAGCATTTGAAACATATTTGAAGTCACATTCAGGACGCGCCTTTACAAAGAAAAGACTTACCAACTGATTTACTCAAGTCACGCCACGCTTCGCCCTGCGGGCTTCGCGTGGCGCATCCAGTCGATTACAAAGCTTTGATGCCAGCAGCTTTAGACGCAGTAATGAGCGCGTTGTCTTTCGTGGCCAGCGGTATGCCGCGCCGTAGCGCCAGCTCCAGATAAGTCGCATCATAGGCTGTCAGGCGATGCGTTTTTGCGAGAGAAGCAATTGCCGGCATCGCAGACGAAGCCGCCTGATGATCCGTATGCAGCGGCAGGTGCTGAAAAAGATCGATCCGTTCGAATACTCCACTCTCCGTTATCCTTCCGCGCTTTTCGGCCTGAATAAGGACATTGGCAATTTCAAGGTGCCAGAGCGCAGGAACGAAAGCACCGGATTGCTGCATGCGGCGAAGCAAGGCGTCTGTTTCAGGTGTCGACTCATCCTCGAAACACCATGCGACGGCCACCGAGCAGTCGAGAACAAAACTCAACGCCGTCCCTCGTCCCGCAAGTCACGCCAGGACAGGCCGTCCAGTTTGGCAGAGGAGCGCAATTCCATGAGCCTCTCCATAGCAGCATTGATTGAGTTCCGGGCATTTCGCTCCGCAGGAATAAGACGGGCCACGGCCTTTCCATGCTTCGTTATAATAATTTCTTCACCCTTTTCGACGCGATCAAGCAACGCCGACAAATGGGTTTTCGCTTCGAAAGCACCGACCGAGGAAACGTCTTCCATAATCTATTACCCCATTATAATTAGACTAGTTTATCAAACTAGTCTAATTTTTGCAATTTGTTTAAATGCCGCATAAACGCCTTCAACGTTTCCGCGCTGACATGGTGCTCAATCCCCTCGGCGTCCATTTCGGCGATGCCCTGCGGCAACCCCAGAGCCATCAGGAAATCGACGACCGTTTTGTGGCGGTCCTTGCAGCGGCGAGCGAGTGCCTCGCCTTCTGGGGTGAGGAACAGGGAGCGGTATGGCTTGTTCGTGACAAGGCCTTCGCGGTTCAGGCGGGCGATCACCTTGTTCACCGTGGCGTGGGAGACGCCGAAGCGCTCCGCCAGATCGGAAACGCGGGCCTCACCGTTGGCCTCGATCAGGTCCGCGATCAGTTCGACGTAATCCTCCGCCGTCTCCGCCTGATGGGCTTCGCGGAGGCGTTCGAACCAGAGGGCTTGATTCTGCGGATCGGCCAGATTTTCGGTAAGACCGTTCATTCTTTAATTATACCAAGATTAAACAATGTTGCCAAGGCTAAACTTATTAGCTATAGTTATTGAATGAGCGCCGATCAACTGCTGTCCACACCCAGCCTGTCCGAAGTCCACCGGAGCGTCCCGGTGCCACACGGCGTGGGGTTCTGGCGCAAGATGCTGGCCTTCGCCGGGCCCGGCTATCTGGTCGCGGTCGGGTACATGGACCCGGGCAACTGGGCGACAGATATCGCGGGCGGCTCGGCCTTCGGTTACCAGTTGCTGTCGGTCATCCTGATTTCCAACCTGATGGCGATCCTTCTGCAGTCCTTAAGCGCCCGGCTCGGCATCGCCACGGGCCTCGATCTGGCGCAGGCGTGCCGGCGGCAGTATCCGAAACCGGTCAGTTTCGTTCTGTGGATTTTGTGCGAGATCGCGATCTGCGCCTGCGACCTCGCGGAAATCATCGGGACGGCCATCGCCCTCAACCTGCTGTTCGGCCTGCCCCTGATCGTCGGCATCGGGCTGACGGCGCTCGATACGTTTCTGATCCTCTTCCTGCAGAGCAAAGGGTTTCGCTACCTGGAAGCCTTCATTCTCGCGCTGATGGTCATCATCGCCGGATGCTTCGCGGTGCAGATTGCTATGGCGCAGCCGGCCCTCGGCCCCCTGCTGAGCGGCTATATCCCCAGCGCCGAAATTGTTTCCAACCCGGCGATGCTGTATATCGCCATCGGCATCCTCGGCGCGACGGTAATGCCGCACAATCTGTATCTGCATTCCGCTATCGTGCAGACCCGCGCCTTCGGCACGGAACCGGCGCAGAAGCGGGAGGCGATCAAGTTCGCGACCATCGATTCCACGGTCGCGCTCAGCCTTGCGCTGTTCATCAATTCGGCGATCCTGATCATGGGCGCTGCCGTGTTTCACCAGAACGGCATGACCGAAGTGGCCGAAATCCAGGAGGCGCACAAACTGCTGACGCCCCTTCTCGGCACCGGCCTTGCCAGCACCCTGTTCGCGCTGGCCCTGCTCGCCTCCGGCCAGAACTCGACCGTCACGGCCACGCTGGCGGGCCAGATCGTCATGGAAGGGTTCCTGAACATCCGGCTGAAACCCTGGCTGCGCCGCCTGATCACGCGCGGCCTGGCCCTGATCCCCGCCGTGATCGTCTGCGCCCTTTACGGGGAAAAGGGCACGGCGAGCCTTCTGATCCTTTCACAGGTTATTCTGAGCCTGCAGCTGCCCTTCGCCGTCATTCCCCTGGTCCAGTTCTGCGCCAGCCGGAAACTGATGAATCAGTACCGCCCCGGCCTGCCTGTCCTGCTGCTCGCCACGTTCGTTGCCACGGTGATCGTCGCCTTGAATATCAAGCTTTTAGCGGACTTTTTCAGCGCCTTATAAGGCCGGGAAGCCGAATAAACTTGACCCCAAGCCGCAAATCCTTAGGATGCCCTCATTAAAGAAAGCGCTTCAGGCTAAAAGGTCATAATGGGGATTTCCCAGCACCACATCGATAATGTCATGGTCAGGCTTGCCCGGTCCAGACAGGAGATCGAGGCGGCCCAGCACCTCCGCTATAAAGTCTTCTATGAAGAATATAAGGCCGTGCCGACTCCGGAGATGCAGACCCTGCGCCGCGACTTCGACGCTTACGACGACGTGGCCGACCATCTGGTCGTCGTTGACGAGTCCATCGCCGATCCCGACCAGCGCATTGTCGGCACCTACCGCCTTTTAAGACAGGAAGCCGCGAACAGATTCGGGCGATTCTATACCAGCGGCGAATACGACATCTCCGCACTGACATCCACGGATGCATCGCTGCTGGAACTGGGTCGGTCCTGCGTCCTGGCGGATTACCGGACGCGCCCTGTCCTTCAGCTGCTGTGGCAGGGCATCACGGACTACATGCTGGACCATAACGTCGAACTGATGTTCGGCTGCGCCAGCCTGCACGGCACCGATGTCGAAAGCCTGGCCCTGCCCCTGTCTTATCTGTACCATTATCATTTAGCGCCGTCTGAACTGCGACCGAAGGCTTTGCCTGAACTGCATGTCGATATGAATTTGATGCCGAAGGACTCTATCGATCCGAAAGCGGCTTTCGTGATGCTGCCCCCCCTTATCAAGGGATATCTCCGTCTCGGCGCATCCATCGGCGACGGCGCGGTGATCGACCGGCAGTTCAATACGACCGATGTCTGCATCGTCATGCCGATGAGTCAGGTCACGGCGCGGTATCGCAAGCATTATGCGCGCAAGGTCAACCGCGACATCCCGGAATACGACGACCTGCTCACCGCGCCTCAGGCATTGTGACCCCGCCGTGCCAGCGATCCGGGGAGCAATAAAACTCGGGCTTTTCAGCTTTCTTTGCCTGTGCATCCCCCTGCAATGGCTGGCACTGCGGTTTACGACCGGCAAAGGCGGCCTTGTCATCCCTCTTTACTGGCACCGCGCACTCTGCGCCCTGTTCGGACTGAGAGTGGAGATCGAAGGGGAGCTTGTGCGCGACCGGCAGGTCATCCTCGCGTCCAACCATGTCTCCTACCTCGACATCCCGGTTTTTTCCACGGTCGCCCCATGGTCTTTCGTGGCGCGTGCGGACGTCGCCCAATGGCCGCTCTTCGGCACGTTCGCCCGGCTGCAGCAGACCGCCTTCACCAGCCGGTCGCGCATCCATGCCTTGAAGGACCGGAACGCAATTTCCGCAATGCTGGAAAACGGGAACAATCTGATCATCTTCCCCGAAGGCACGTCCTCCGACGGATCGTCCGTCCTGCCGTTCAAATCATCCCTGCTGGATTCCGCGTTCGCGGCTTCCCTTCCGGTTCAGCCCGTGACGCTGGCCCTGCTCGAAACGGACGGCCAGCCCGCGGACAGCGCCGCCCGGCGCGACCTTTATGCCTGGCACGGGGACATGACACTCCCGCCCCATCTCTGGGCCTTTGCCAAAAGCCGGGGCGCGCGGATCCGGCTGGTTTTTCATCCGCCGCTATCCCCGGCGGAATGCGGCGACCGTAAAAACCTGGCCCTTCTTTGCGAGAAGGCGGCGCGCCACGGACTGGAAGAAACCTTCAGGTCACGGGGCTGGCGCGATGGCGATAATCAGGATAGTATGCGCGCGACCAAGGAGACCGAGCATGAACTTTTCCGCACAGGAAGCCGCCAGACTTCAAGCCTACATGCAGAAGAAATTCAGCAATGACAACCTGACCCTGAGGGCCCGCGGACGCGCCTCCGATTCTCTGGAAGTCCTGCTGGGCGGGGAGTTTATCGGCACGATCTACAAGGATACGGAGGACGGCGATATTTCCTATGATTTCAATATGGCCATCCTGGATATCGACCTGCAATCCTGACCGCAATTTGCATTTTTTAGCCATATTTAAGTAGAATCAAAGCGTGCACTGAGTTAAAATGAAGAACGAACCGGCAGGGAACCCGAGGGGCGAATGGTCCTGAACATGATGGCAAGGCGGCTTAAGACAGGCGCCAGGACTGCAGTTGCGGTCCTCGCTGCGGTTATAGCCCTTGCCTGCCTCCTGTCGCTAACGGCGACACAGGCCAATGCCGCCGCCGACACGCCTTGCGACCCCCAGTTCATGCAGGCGCTTGAATCCAGGGCATGGCTGGAGGCGCAGCGGGAAATCACCCAGAACCAGAACCTGATCGCCAAGCCGGACAGCGTCCTGGAATATTCCTGCTTCATCGGGTTTTTGAACAAGGCCGCCAGTAACTTCAACATCGGGACCATGCGGCGGCAGTTTTCCGAAACGGACGTATGGGACACTGACGGTTTCGACGATGAATCGACCGACCGGGCCCTGACCGCCGTCGTTTCCAGCGCGCTGGCCACGTATATCGATTCGAACTTTCCCCATACTTTCATAGGCGGGCGGCTTGGACTTCCCGCCAAACCCAACGGGGACGATATGTCTACCGTCGATGGTGGCCAGGATTATGAATGCGAAACCATGGCCAAGGTCTGGGAAGCCGCGCGCTGCCTGAATTTCGGGGCGCGGGCCGATGAAGACGGCTTCCATGATTTCTTCTTCATGCGCGACAATGATCCGCGCAACCTGCCGGACGAGCTCGCGGCATGCAACGCGCCGGTCGGTCCCTACAATACCGCTCTGAAAGAGGCTTTCAACAACAGGCAGGCGATGTTCGTCCTGCCGACCGCCGCCGATACCGCTGCAGACGGCACACCCTATGCCATCGACAACGTCCTGAGCTACTTCAACCTGATCATGCCCGGCGCATGCGCAGCACCGATCCCGACAGGCGTCATCATCCGCCGCAACGGCAGGGACGTGAACGATGCGGTCTGCCCGAACCCCGGCTGTACCTATAACGGCGCCACCTGTAATTAAATCTGACGTGGATTGCTTCTTTTCCCGTCCTGACGCACAGTCTCCTGCATGATCGGACTTTATGAAGCCATTATGGAGGCTGGATCTCCCGTCCTGCGCAGCCTGCTGGAAAACCGGCGCAAGAAGGGAAAGGAAGATGCGGCCCGCCTACCTGAACGGATGGGCCAGGCATCCCGCCCCCGCCCTTCCGGCCCGCTCGTCTGGGTGCATGCGGCCAGCGTGGGGGAAGCGCAGTCCGCCCTGATCCTGATCGACGCGTTGTTACTGCGCCATCCCTCTCTTCATATCCTTGTGACGACAGGGACCTTGTCGTCCGCGCAATTGCTTGGCAGACGCCTTCCCTTCCAGGCTTTTCACCAGTTTTTTCCATTGGACCGGCCCGCATGGGCGCGTGCCTTTCTCGATCACTGGTCACCCGATATGGTGTTCTGGATGGAATCCGAACTATGGCCAGCCATGCTGCGGGAGACAGGACGGCGCAAAATTCCCGCCATTCTGGTCAATGCCCGCCTCTCGCCCCGTTCGTTCAGGCGCTGGCGGATGGTCAAGGCGGTCGCAAAGAACATACTTTCCACCTTCTCGCTGGTTTTGACGCAAAATACACAGGACGAGGAATATTTTCGAAGCCTTGGCGCGCCGCAGGCCATCACAACCAGCAACCTGAAATACAGCGCCGCCCCGCTTCCCTGCGATGCCGACGTGCTGGCAGGATTGCAGAACAGCGTGGAAGGCCGCCCTCTCTGGCTTTATGCCAGCACTCATGACGGCGAGGAGGAACTGGCCTTTCGTCTACATGCCAGGCTGGCGGCAATATTCCCACGCCTTCTTACAGTCATCGTTCCCCGTCATCCGGAGCGCCGTGAAGATATTATGCGAAATGCTGCCGCGTCGGGATTACCGGTCAAACTCCGTTCCGCCCATCCGTCCATCGAAGCGCATGACCGGATCTATATTGCCGACACCCTGGGAGAACTTGGCCTGTTTTACAGGCTTTGCCCAGTCGCCTGTATCGGACGATCGTTCAGTAGCGATGGCGGCGGAGGCCACAATCCGATCGAGGCCGCGCAACTCGGCTGCGCCGTTCTTCACGGCCCCCGCGTTCAGAACCTTGAGGAAATCTATTCCGAAATGGATGCGGCGCATGCTTGTATCCGGCTTGCCGATGAAGCCGCCTTTTTACATCACCTAGAAAAACTCTTGGGCAGCCCAGTCGAACTGGCTGCATTGCAGCAGGCAGGGCTGCGATTTATAGCCGGCAAAAGCCGTATCATTGACACTGTGATGAAACACATTGAACCGATTCTGCCGGTTCTTTCTCCGCAGGACTGCCGAGAATGTGCCTGAAAGCTCCTTCTTTCTGGTACCAGCCTCTGTCACCTTTGGCCAGGGCCCTCTCCCCCTTGTCCGTCCTTTATGCATTCGGACACAGGCTGCATCAGCGTT
Organism: Alphaproteobacteria bacterium; assembly: GCA_039808845.1. Lineage (GTDB taxonomy): Bacteria > Pseudomonadota > Alphaproteobacteria > Micavibrionales > Micavibrionaceae > JBDHTS01. The sequence goes on from JBDHTS010000022.1 coordinate 9,401, forward strand.
CGGGCGCGCTTTATCGTTCTTCCCTTCCGGTGTTGTGTGTCGGCAACCTGGTCGCAGGGGGAAGCGGCAAAACGCCGGTGGCTCTGGCGATATGCGAACTGGTGAAAAAGCACGGGATCGCCGCCCGGCCTTTTTTTCTGACGCGGGGATATGGCGGCACGTTGAAAAGGCCCGTTCTTGTCATGCCATCGCTTCATACTGCGCGAGATACAGGCGACGAGGCTCTTTTACTGGCGCGGCATGCCCCGACAATCGTCGCCGCAAATCGTTCACAGGGCGCACAGTTCGCGGAAAAAAGCGGCGCGGATTTGATTATTATGGACGACGGACTGCAGAACAGGTCGCTTGTCAAAGACATAGAATGCATTGTCGTCGACGCGCAATCAGGTTTTGGTAACGGTTTGTTGCTGCCCGCAGGCCCCCTACGCGCGCCTCTGGATGACAATCTGACTTCCGACAGAGGCATAATTATCATCGGTAGACACCAGCTTACCCTGCCCAGCGGCCAGCCCCTATACTCTCCGCATGCATTCCAAGCAGATGTCCACACAAGCTGGAAGCCTGCACTGAATACGCGTTATATCGCCTTTTGCGGCATTGGCCGTCCGGAAAAATTCTTTACGATGCTGGAGACGCACGGAACGTCACTGATCCTAAAACGCGCCTTTTCTGACCACAAAATGTTTTCCTCGGAAGATTTAAATGCTCTGGCAGGGCAGGCAAGGCAGCATCAGGCCCGACTTGTGACAACGGAGAAGGACGCCGTGCGTCTCCCTTTCGATTTTCTTCGCGATCATGCTGTTGAAATTGCTCCCATCTCGATCGCCTGGCAAGACGAGGAAAGCCTGACAGGCTTTATTCGGGACCGTATAAAGAAATCATTATCATGAAAAAAGCCCGCTATCTTCTGGAAGCCGCGATCCTGTGGGCCTTTTTTGCCCTTTGCCGTCTGCTGCCCGTCACATGGGCCTCGGCTCTGGGCGGATGGATCGGGCGCAGCATCGGCCCAAGGCTGGCTGCCTCCCGTAAGGCCCTTACCAATATGCGCCAGGCTATGCCCGACAAAGACGAGACTGAAAGGCGTATGATTCTGCGTGAAATGTGGGACAATCTGGGCCGCGTCATGGCTGAATATCCGCATCTGGAGCATATTGCCCGGGAAAAAACCACCGTGCGGGATCTGAATCTGTTTCATCGATTGCGCGACGACAGCCAGCCGGCGCTCATTACCGCCGCACACCTTGCCAACTGGGAGGTAGCGGGTCCCGTGGCGCTGGTACAGGGCGGTTTTGAACTGGATCTTGTCTATCGCGCACCGAACAATCCATGGACAGACCGGCTGCTCAAGAAAGCGCGCACCGTCCGGGCAAACCAGCAGGATTTGCCGAAATCAAGGGCCGGGGCAAGACAGATCGTCCAGTCCCTGAAAGACGGGCGGCATGTCGGAATCCTCATCGACCAGAAATACAATGAGGGCATTGCCGTGCCCTTCTTTGGCCGACCGGCCATGACATCGCCCGCCGCCGTCCAGCTGGCGCAAAAATTCCGCTGCCCGCTGGTGCTGACACGCCTGGTACGCACCAAAGGGCCAGCATTCGAAGTGTCGGCTGTCGAGATTCCTTATACCGACTCTTCCGGCGCCAGCCTGCCGCCAGAAGCCGTGCTGGCCGAGATGCACCGGCACCTCGAAGACTGGATCCGTGAATGCCCCGGCCAATGGCTCTGGCTTCACCGCCGCTGGCCCTCGGGCAAAGCGGAAGACTAGGCCGCCTTTTTCAACAGATCGGCATAACACATGGCCGGACGCGGGCCGATATGGCTGATGACCTCGGCAGCCGCCAGAGCACCCAGCCGACCGCATTCCTTTAAATCCATGCCTTGTGTGTAGCCATACAGAAAACCTGCGGCGTACTGGTCGCCGGCGCCTGTTGTATCCAGCAGCTGAGCCTTTTCTGCGCCTATTTTGATCCGTTCCCGGCCCGAAACGATGACCGATCCCCGTTCGCTGCATGTCAGAGCGGCAATATCGCAATGTTGCGCGACCATCGCGGCAGCTTCATCAAAACTGCCTGTCTTATAGAGCGCCATGATTTCCGCTTCATTGGCAAACAGGATATCCACATCGTTTTCCACAAGTTTCAGGAAGTCCTTACGGTGACGGTCCACACAGAAGGAATCCGACAGGCTGAGCGAGACCTTCCGGCCCGCATCGTGAGCGATTTTCGCAGCCAGCCTGAAAGCATCCTTCGCTTTCGGTGGGTCGAACAAATATCCCTCCAGATAAGTGATCGTGGCATTGGCAACAATGCGCATGTCGATGTCATCGGTCGACAGCGACACCGCCGCACCCAGAAAGGTGTTCATCGTCCGCTGACCGTCCGGTGTGATCAGGATCATGCTGCGGCCTGTGGGCGCGCCCGCCGTCAACGGTGCGGTCGAATGGGTCACGCCCTGTGCCTTCATATCATGACGGAAAATTTCCCCCAGTTGATCGTCCGCCACCTTGCCGATATACGCGCCCCGTCCGCCGAACGAAGCGAACCCGGCCATGGTATTCCCTGCCGATCCGCCGGAAACCTCGATCGCCGCCGGCATCACCGCATAAAGCTCCAGCGCACGGGCTTCATCGATCAGGTTCATCGATCCCTTCTTCATGCCGTGTTTTCTGTCCTGCTCCGCAATGAAAGCCTCATCCGTATGGGCCAGAATGTCGACCAGCGCGTTGCCGATGGTCAGAAGGTCGTAAGACGGCTTTGCCATGAATCCTCTCCTGTCAGCCTTGAACGGAAAAGAATACACACGAATTCGTTGGCGATATAAAGCGTATTCGTGTTTATTGATGTCCGGTCAGGGGAAAAATATGACTAAAACCTCCGCAAAACAGACATTGCCGCCGCGACACCGGGCCGTAAAGGCCATGCTGGCTCTGGCCGCCCGCGACGGCTGGCCAGCGGTTACGTTACAGGCCGTGGCGGACGAGGCCGGCCTGTCCCTGGCTGAACTTCACGATCTGGTCGAGGACCGCCTTGATCTGCTGACCTCCTATGGACGCATGATCGACCGAAAGGTTCTGGAATCCGTATCATCCGACGAAAGCCTTTCCCCGCGCGACCGTCTGTTCGACCTGATGATGGAACGGTTTGACGTGCTCAATCAGGACCGCGAAGCGGTTGCGTCCATTCTCAGAGACCTGACGCTCGATCCCAAGAGCGCCCTTTTTACCCTGCCTCATCTTGGGCGATCCATGGGCTGGATGCTGGAAGCGGCAGGAATCGGTACTTCCGGCTGGCAAGGCGGGCTTAAAATACTCGGCCTGACCGCCGTCTATCTTGAAACCCTGAGGCACTGGAAAACGGACATTTCGGAAGACATGTCGGTCACTATGGCCGCTCTCGATAAAAATCTCGGACGCGCGGAACAATGGGCAGGACGATTTTTATCGTCCTGATTCTCAGGCCACCGCGTACCGGAACACGTGGTTTTCGTTCCACAAGATTTCCAGCATGTCGCATAAGGCATCAACGTCTTCAACACCATGAGCCGCCGTGGCCGTCAGGCGCAGACGCTCCGTGCCCTTAGGAACTGTCGGATAATTGATCGGCTGGACATAAATGCCGAACCGGTCGAGCAGAATATCCGTCACTGCCTTACAGCATATGGCATCGCCGACGATCAACGGCACAATGTGGCTGTCTCCTTTCAGATAGGGCAGTCCTGCTTTCTCCAGCCGTTCCTTCAGATGGCGGACATTGCGCCGCTGGCGCTGGCGTTCCATGTCTGAAACCATCAAGTGCTCGATGCTGGCCTTTGCACCGGCAAGAATGACAGGCGGCAGGGATGTCGTAAAAATAAAACCGGAGGCGTAAGACCGCACGGCGTCGACGACCGCCGCCTTTCCAGCGATATAACCACCCATCAGTCCATAGGCCTTGCCGAACGTGCCTTCGATCACGTCGATCCGTTCCATCAATCCGCGTTCCTCGGCAACACCCGCGCCGCGCGGTCCGTACATGCCTACCGCATGCACTTCGTCAAGGTAGGTAAAAGCGTTATATCGCTCGGCCAGAGCCACGATTTCCTCAATCGGAGCAATGTCGCCCTCCATGGAATAAACGGATTCGAACGCGATGATTTTCGCTCTGTCCCGCGGCAAAGCGGTCAGCAGTTCCTCCAGATGCGCCATGTCGTTATGACGGAAAATCCGTTTCTCGCACCGGCTGGATTTCATGCCATGAATCATTGAGGCATGATTCAATACATCCGACAGAATGACGCAATCGGGCAGCAACCGGCCCAGAGTCCCCAGTGCGCCTTCGTTGGCAACGTAGCCTGAGGAAAATGTGAGGGCGGCTTCCTTGTTATGCAGCCGCGCCAGCGTCTGCTCCAGTTCGACATGATAACGCGTGGTGCCGGAAATATTGCGCGTGCCGCCTGCCCCAGCGCCACTGCGTTCCATGGCAGTCTGCATCGCCGCCAGAACCGCGCAGTTTTGTCCCATGCCAAGGTAATCGTTGGAGCACCAGATCGTCACTTCCCGGCTGGAGCCGTCCGGAGCATGGTAAACTGCCTTCGGAAACCGCCCGGCGATCCGTTCCAGCGTGGCAAAGCTGCGGTAGCGGCCTTCCTGTTTCAGGGCGTCGATGGCGGATGCGAAATGGGCTTCGTAATCCATGGAGTTTCCCTTATTCTTTAAAACTGGAATATACGATCGGATCGTCTTTCGCCACAGGATTTTGCCCTTATGATCATTGTTTTCGGATCTATCAACATGGATATGTTCGTGACAACCGAGCGGATGCCGGAGGCGGGAGAAACCATCGTCTGCCCCGGTTTCGAGATGTCGCCGGGCGGCAAGGGCGCGAACCAGTCCCTGGCCGCCCTGCGTTCCGGGGCGAAAGTGGCGCTTGTGGGGCGGGCGGGCGATGATGCCATGGGGACACGTATTTTGACCGGCCTGCGCCGGGAGGGGGTCATGACTTCCGGGGTCGCCATATCCGATGCCTATCCGACCGGCTGTGCCTTTATCATGCGCGATATGAAAGGCGGAAACCGCATCGTAGTCGCCAGCGGCGCCAACGCGGAAGTCACGGCGGACCAGATTCCGGATGATATTCTGGGAGCCGACAACCTTTTGCTGATGCAGATGGAACTGCCGCCGGAACAAACCTGGGCATTGCTGGCGCGGGCCAGAGCCTGCGGGGCCATGACGATCCTGAATCTTGCGCCCGCCTTGCCCATCCCGCCGGCCATGCTCCAGAATATCGATATCCTGATCCTGAACGAGGTAGAGGCGGAACAAACGGCAAAAGCGCTCGGCCTGCCAGCCGGAGACGTGCTGAAAACGGCGCAGGCTTTGTCGGCGAAAGGATCTCTGAGCTGCGTCATTACACTGGGCGCCAAAGGCGCCATTGCCTGGACGAAGGATGGCCGCCCCATCCATGCGCCTCCGCTCAAGATCGATAAGGTTGTGGACACAACAGGGGCTGGCGATGCTTTCTGCGGTACGCTGGCCGCCGCCCTGCATACCGGCTATAGCATGGACGATGCGATGAAGCGCGCCGCTATCGCCGGCTCCCTCGCCTGTACAAAGAAAGGCGCGCAATCGTCCTTTCCTTATCTTGGAGATATCGAGGACAGGCTTAAATAGAGATCATCGTCATCCCGGGCCAGCGACGCGCAGCGAGCGCCGATCCGGGATGACGCAATATTACTGTTCATAGAAAAACATTATCCCGTCCTGAAATTTCGATAGCCAGTAAAGCATACCGGCCGAAACCGTCAGCGACAGAGTGAGCAGAGAAACCAGGATCTGAACCGGCATAGCCAAGATAAAGACCTGGATCTGCGGCATCAGGCGGGTCAGAACGCCCATCCCGATATAGATCATGGTGGTGACCACAATGAAGGGGGCTGCTATCTCCACGCCGATCAGAAACGCCCCGCCGACCGCGCCGGAAATCATGTCCGCCATGCTCGCGGGATCAGGAATAGCACCAATCGGGAACAGCTTGTAGCTGCCCGCCAGCCCGTAAAACAGCACATGATGAAATCCCGAAGCAAACAAAACCATCACACCCGTCACTGACATGAACGCGCCGATCAGCGAGCCTTGCGTTGCAAAAGCGGGATTGAACAGCTGGGCGCTGCCCAGGCCCGACTGGATAGAGATCAGCATCCCCGCCGTATCCAGTGCGGTCATGAAAATGCGCCCGATCGTGCCGAAAAACAGACCGACCACAAACTCCATGCCGATCAGGGCAAGCAAGGGCCCGGTCGACGGAACCGATGCAGGCAGTGCAGGAGCGACGAAGGGAGCCAGAACGAGAGAAAGCCCCAAGGCGATGTACAGCCGCACATTGGCGGGCGTAAAGGAATCCCCTATTCCCGGCATAATCGTGACAGCCGCGCCTATTCTGACGAAGGTCAGGATAAACGCGAAGACGCCGGTGGTAAGGAATTCCTGAAGCATGGCCGTTATTGGATGCCGACTACCCGATCCATCAACTCTCGTGTAAAGGCGATCAGCGTGTTTGTCATGAAGGGCAGCAGGGCAAAAAGAGCCACGAAAATCGCCAGGATTTTCGGCACGAAGACCAAGGTCATTTCCTGAATTTGGGTCAGCGCCTGAAACAGCGCAACGATCACGCCCACAACGAGGCCAATCAGCATGACAGGAGCGCTGATCTGCATAGTGATGATGATGGACTGGCGGACAACGTCGATGATCTCGGTCTGATTCATGCCTTCAGCTTACAGGCATCAGGCGTTCAAGTATATATCTCACCTTCCATCATCCCGGCGAAGGCCGGGATCCATAGGCTCTATCCATGAGAACAGAAGGTAAAAACGGTCACAGAACGCGATCCACGATCCTTGTCAGCCATTGCATTTATTCCAATCATCGTATGGATCCCGGCCTTCGCCGGGATGACGGGTTTGGTTAAAGCTGAAAACCTAGATCGGCATCCGCATGATTTCCTCGTAGGCGTTGAACGCGCGGTCGCGGATGGCGACCATAGTGTTCAACGTCTGCTCGGCCTGGCCGACGGCCATAACCACGTCGGCGATGTCCGCCTTGCCCGTGACGGCGGCGACGGACATTTTTTCGCCTGCCTTCATGGTTTCGATGCCCTTGGACAGGCCGTCCTTTACCAGAGCGCCGAAAGACATTCCGCCGCTGTCACCGCCTGCGTTGCCTGTAGCGTCGCCCTCACCGCTTGAGGCGGCGGTTTTCTGAATATTCACGTATGCGCTGGCCGCGGCGGCCGGATTGATTTTATCGAGTGGCATAGATTGGACTCCCTGTTCCTATTTTACCACAAATCCATTTAGCGGCGCAGCAAATCGACGGTCTGATTGTACATATTCCGGCTTTGCTCCACCATGCCGAGATTGGCCTCATAAGTCCGCTGTGCTTCACGCATATCCATCAGCTCGATCAGCGGGTTGACGTTCGGCATCTTCACCATGCCCTGGGCATCCGCGCCGGGATGATCAGGCATGAATTTTTCCGTAAACGGCGTTTTTTTGTCCTGGCTGATTTTTTCGACCTCGGGCATCCGGGCATCGTTCTCACGATCCATGACATTTTTAAATGTTATGGTCTTTCGGATATAAGGATCCGCGCCGGGTGTCAGCCCAGCCGTCTCGGCGTTCGCCACGTTTTCCGAAATAACCTTGATACGGGCGCTCTGCGCCTTCATGCCGTGAACCGAGATCATCAATGCGCTATTCAGATCGGACATCGTTTATCCCTTTCCCGTTATTGCCCACGGCCGATAGCAGTCCGCAACATGGCCGCGTTTTTCTGATACAGCGTGGTCATCAGATTGTAATCCATGGAGGTCTGAGCCTCCTTCACCATCTGCTCCTCCAGATTGACCGAGTTGCCGGACGGGGCGATTTCGTACATGACTTTCTGGTTGCGATTTTTCGGATCGCGCACATCACCGCCGGGCGTCATGTGCATCGGATTTGTCTGTACCGGCCGCACTGAACTCCGGTCACCGCTGATCTTATCGAGCAAGCCGCCGAAATCCATTTCCTTCATATCGCTGGGACGATAGCCCGGCGTATCGGCATTGGCCACGTTCTGGGACAAAACGCGCTGGCGCTGGTCCAGATACTTCATTTTGGCGGCAATGGCCTTGAACAGGGCTATATCTTGCGTGGTCATGGCTGTAAACTTCGTTATCCCGTTAAACCCGATGGGAACGTTGCAGGAACCATGCCAATGGCGGACCCTTCCGATCATGATCCTTTAAAGCCTTTAAATATAAAGGAAAAACCGAAACGACAGATGGCAGTGGCTATTGCCGATGCCACGGCAGATGACGAGATTCCGCGGATTACCGCGGCCGGACGAGGGAAAATTGCCGAGCAAATCCTGCAACTGGCTTATGCGAACGGAATCAAGGTACGGGAGGATAAAACCCTTGCCGAAATGCTGGCCACCGTCGAACTGGACAGCCCTATTCCTTCCGAGGCTTTTATGGCCGTTGCCGAAATCCTGTCCTATGTCTATCGCGCCAACGGCGAACCGGATCCGTTTGACGCAGTGCTTAGTGATGCTATGAAGAGGGATCGTGACATATGACTCCTAATGAACTGCATCAACTCCTGCGTCTGGTCTGCGCCCTCATCTTTGTGGTCGCCCTGATGGGCGGGCTGGCGATGGTGATGCGCCGTGTCAATGCCGGACGATTGACTAAAGGAGAGAAGCGTCTTCATGTTGTAGAAGCCCTGCATCTCGATGCACGGAGGCGTCTTGTGTTATTGCGCCGGGATAATACAGAACATTTGGTCATCCTTGGGACGAACGGAGAGACAGTGGTTGAACAGGGCATAGAATCCCGTCAGGATAAACAACCATGAAGGCTTTTCCGTCCACCATCCGCATTCTTCCAATCCTGGCCGGCACCATTTTGTTATGGGCCGAGCCTGCATCGGCCCAGGCGATTTCCCTCGATCTCGGCGGGGAAGAAAATGGCGCGCTGACCGGGCGGATCGTTCAGCTTGTCGCCTTGCTGACCGTCCTGTCACTGGCACCCTCCATCCTTGTGATGATGACCAGCTTCACGCGGATTGTCGTCGTGCTGTCTTTCCTGCGCACGGCGATCGGTATCCAGCAGACGCCGCCTAATACGGTGATGATCTCCCTCGCCCTGTTCCTGACATTCTTCATTATGGCGCCGACATTCCAGGCGGCATATCAGCAAGGCGTGCAGCCGCTGGTTAACGAACAGATTGACGAGATGACCGCCTTCGAGCGCACGACCGCGCCGTTCAAGCAGTTCATGCTGAAACATGTCCGGCCCGACGATCTGAAACTGTTCGTGGACATGAGCGGTCAGAAAATCGAGCAGCCGGAAGCCATGCCGCTTCACGTCGTTATTCCGGCCTTCATGATTTCCGAACTGCGCCGGGCGTTCGAGATCGGCTTCATGCTGTTCCTGCCCTTTCTGATCATCGACATGGTGACGGCATCCATCCTGATGTCGATGGGCATGATGATGCTGCCTCCCGTAATGATCTCCCTGCCCTTCAAGATCATCTTTTTCGTGCTGGTCGACGGCTGGCACCTGATTGCGGGATCGTTAGTACAGAGTTACGGCGTGTCGCCTCTGCCCGGATAAATATACACCCGTCATCCCGGACCAGCGGTGCGCAGCGAGCGCCGATCCGGGGCCCAGCGTAAGACTCCGGGCCATCCTTCATGGCCCGTCCTTATTATTTTAAGGCGTACCGCTGAAGAAGCGGCACAAGTATTTTTCTGGGTCCCGGATTACACTCGCCTGCGGCTCGCTATCCGGGATGACGGTATTATTGACCTGTGGCTTCCATATCCGTCACGGTTTTGTAGTCGTCCAGGAAATCCTTGAACATATCGACTTCCGAGACGATGTTCTGGATCGTCTGCTGCTCCGCCATCACGTTGACGGAATGCGGGCGGGTCACCACGTCGAACAGTTTTCCGCGCTTTGTACTTTTCATCGCCTCGCCGAAGCGTTCCCGCATGTTGGCCAGCTCCACACGATCCCCGGCAAGATTCAACGCGACGGCGCGATTGAGCAACAAGGCACCCTGCTGCTCGCTTAAGGGTTTTCCTTCGGCAACATCGGCATCGAGGATCATGTCCTGCAAAGCGTCGGCAGCGTCGGGCCAGAGGTTGGCTTTCCAGGCGATGTCGGCGCGCAGGCGGTTGATGTCGGCGGCGGGCGGCATTTTCATCAGCATGGACAATGCTTCTTCCGCACGTTCGGCCTGCGACAGGACGCGGGCCCGCAGCAGAGAAATCTCGCGCAGTTTTTTGTCCTTATCAGCACCGTTGGGAACTGTCTGGTAAAATGCCTGAGCCTGGTCCAGCGCCGTATTGGCACGGTCGGTGTCTTTGTTCAGCAGCGCGATCGCCGCCAGACGCAATGCGACATCCGCCTTTTCCTGACCCTGCAGCTTGAAATCGACCTGTTTCTGCAACAAATCGCCCGCGCGGCCCAGCAGGTCGGTTGTCACCAGACGCTCGGCAAGGTTTTGCGCCAGCTTGTTCCCGTCCTCGCCCGGCGGGGCCAGATCCTGGAACTCCTGATAGATGGTGATCGCCTCCAGAGGAGAAATCGTCTTGTCGTTCATCAACAGATCTTTGTATTCCGAGCGCATATACGCGTCGATGTCCCCCGCGATGTCGGCATCGGGACTCATGCCCGCAGCATCGCGCATGATGGTAAAGGCTTTCATGTACTGCTTCTGCTGCATATACAGCTTTCCGAGCATGAAGTTGATCTGCGCCTCCAGTTCGTCGCCGCGCCACGCATAGCGCAGGCCTTCCAGCCGGTCGGTCGCCTGCTCCGGCTTCAGCTTGCCCTTTTCCAGCTCTTCCATCGTCAGGGCCAGGCCCGCGCGAACGCGGAACAAATCATCCTTGCCGGTCAGCAGCGGCGTCCACAGCTTTTCCGCTTCATCGGTTTTTCCAGCCTGCCGGTCCGCCTGCCCCTGCAAATAATCCAGCGCCGCGCCCGCAGACGGGCTGAGCGTCGCACGGGTATGAGCCAGCGCGCCGAGGATGGTTTCGCCTTTCTTGACATCGCCGCTGCGCAGGGCGACTTCGGCCAGTTTGGGCGCGATCTTTTCAAAAAGCGGTTCGGGATAACGGGTCAGCATATCGAAATCCGCAGGCATGACCTTCGCCGCCTGCTGCCAGTCTTCCAGCGATGCCAGAGCATAGGCCCGCCAGTAATCGAGCTCGCTGTAATCCCCCAGCGCGGGCAAGCCCATATCCTTGAACGCCAGTTCGTATTTCCCGCTGATGGCTTCCGACGCTCCGCGCAGAGCGATAAATTCAGGGCTGTCGAGAATGGCGGGCATATCTTCAGAAGCCAGGCTCAGGAAGCCCAGCGCCTCCGGGCCGCGGTCGTTGGCCAAATTCATTTTGGCGAGCGTGATCAGATCCTGAATTCGCTCATCCGAATTCTTCAGCTTCATTCCACCCAGCAGAATGGTCTGATTCTGGCCCAGAGCCTGCACCCCGCCCATCGACCATTTCTCGAAATCGAACAGCCGCCGCATGGCGGGACCGCTGCTATGCGCAGGTTGTTCACCATGGGAATCCTGAGGAACGGCAGCGGGTTTTTCCGTCAAAGCCTGGCGGCTGACATCCGTGGGTGGCGACAAGGCCATACCGTCGGGGCGTTCGATCTCTACCCCTCCGTTTTTACCCAGACGCCGCAGCGTCACATTGTCCGCCACAGGCCGGATCGCAAGGCCGACAATGGACGGCAACGTTTCCGCATCGACAAAAATCCAGGGCGGGCCGCCATACTGGTCGGAATTGCCCACCGTCACGACTTTCAACGTGTCGCCAGCCTCGGGATCGGGCACATCGAGCATTGCACCAACTGTCGGGAACGGCCAGACGACCGAACCGCCGCGGACGCCGGAATCGTCCTTGACGATACGCTGCGGCTCCGTCGGATGCGTTTCCTTCGTCTCGGGAGTCAGTTCGATTTTCCAGACAAGTCCGCCGCCGCTGCCATAAATATTCAGATCACGCCCCTGAGGCAGCTTCATGCGCCACGCCGTTCCGCCATGAATGTCCATGCGCTCGAACGAGCCGCTACCTTTCACCTGCGGCGGGATCGGCGCATCGGCTTTATCCGTCACCAGCCAAAGCCAGCCATTGCGCGTGAAAGCGGCCAGTCCCATTTTCTCTGTAGCAGACAATGTGATGACGCCCGGCCCGCTCGCCGGCGAGGAAGCCGAAGGCGCCGATGCAGTTACCGGCGCAGGTGGCGTCGCGACAGGGTGCTCTTCATGCGCTTCCGCATGCTCTGCGGGCGGTTCTGCAGAAGGCGGCGCTTCTGTCGCTAGCGGCGGAGCACTTATCTCTTTATGCGGTTTTTCTGCCTTGAGCGGCGGAGCAGCAGGAGACGGTTCCGGATGCTCCGGCTCGGAATGCGCTTCGGGAATTGCAGGCTGCGGTTTTTCGGCAGGCTTTTCTTCTTTAGGCACTTCCTTTGGCGCCTCAGGTTTGGCTTCTGCTTTTTGTCCTGCAGGACCGTAAACATCGATGACGATTTTTCCTCCGGCCGAAAAGTGCCGGAACGTGCTGCCTTCCGGAACGCCCAGTTCCAGGGAAAGCGGAGCATCGCCGCCGGAGGTCTGCCGCATCGACTGAATGGCTGACCCCGCACCGGTTTCGACAGCCTGGGTATTCAGCGCCGCCGGCTTTTTAAAAGCGATTTTCAGCATACCCGGACCGGATTCGGTGACATCATATTCCGTCGCCGCCGGCCACTGGAACACCAGCCGTGTATATCCGTCATGCGTGCCCGTCCGCGCCGTTACAGCCTCCGCGGCGAAAGCCGCATGAGTCAGGGCCGTCGCGGCCAGCAGAATGGTCAGTCCGGTGCGGAACATGAATAGGAACCGGGCGAAATGCCCACTTCAGTATAAGCCAAAGGCTATAAAGCGCAAATCCTATAGCACCGTGTCAATTCTTAGAGTTTAAAGATGATCATCTCTAAAGCCCCTCCCTGAGGGAGGGGTTGGGGAGGGTTTACGGGCCGATGGATTTAAGCACGAATCCAATGGTCCGTAGCCCCCATCCCGGCCTTCCCCCTCAGGAGGGAAGGAGTCGTTGTTTGGAAAAAGAACGCCTTAATTGCTTTCAGACGGCATCTCAGGAAGCTTTTTCTGTTGGGCCAGCATGATGGTGACGGTTTTGGCGCGTTCCGATTCCATCGCGGCCAGGATGGGCGAGGTTTTGCGGGTAGACATCTGGCTCATCACCTGGAGCAGCACATCCATATCCAGCGTGTTGAAGATGCGGGCGGCGTCGGCCGGTTTCATGCCTTCGTAAATTTTCACGAGAGCGCCGATACGCTGCTTTTCCTCCGTGGACAGCTGGTCCATCATGCCCTTGATTTCATTGCGCAGATTGGTAACTTCGCCGATTTTCTGGTCGAGTTCCTTTTGTGCCGCGTCCAGCAAGGCCTTTCGGGCGGCCAGCTCGCTGTCCTGCTTGTCCAGCTGTTCACGCCGTTTGGCCAGATCCTTGCTCAGTTGTTCCTGAGTGTCGGTGCAGGAAAAATCCTCTTCCGTCGCATCTCGCCATTCGACCTTTTCGCCCGATCCCTCGGCGGGAAGCGCAGGCCCGTCTTTTGCTTCATCAGCCTTGGCTTCCGTTTTTTCAGCAGGTTTTTCCTCCTTGCCTTCCGGCTTGGCGGCTTCAGCTGCCGTTTCCGACTTTTTGGAGGGCAGCGGCGGCGGTTCGGCCTTGACCTCTTCCTGCGCCGACGCGCTGCCGGCGGAGGCCATGCCTGTCCAGAACTCCCCGATCCGCACCGTGAAAGACAACATCGACACCAGAATCAAAAGCGGCAGAATGCGCAGGCGTTTCATGACATCGCCCCTGCATCGCCCTTGCGGCGCTTGAGCAAGGCTTCATAGAGTTCGCGCTCTGCCCTGCTTTGCAGTCTGCCGGATTGCATCGCGGTTTCATCCATACCTTGTTCTTCCTCATCCCGTCCGAACTCCGGATCGCGGATGGCAAAAGCAGGCACAGGCGTCTCGCGCCCCTTTTCCCGCCGCGCCGGTTCCGGCTGTTTCACCGCGCGCACAGATGGCTTGGGACGCTCCGCGCCCTTTTCCAGGCGCGAGGCCAGATTGTTGGCAGATTCCGCGACCAGTTGCAATTCCTCGGACAATCCTCGTGCTTCGTCGATCCGGCGCTGCAGATCCTTGCCTGAATCCCGCGCCGCCGCCTTCATGGCCGATACGGTCGCGTCAGCCTTCTCGATCTGCTGCCCCAGATCCCTGATCAGCTTGTCGAGATCCTTGCGGCTGTCGCGGAACACGCGGATATGCGTCGACAACTTCTGGGCATAAACAATCGTCGCGCCCAAAAGGACGATAATGATTCCATTCATAACCAGGGATAGAAGCGAGCCCGACATATCACGCGTTATCCTTGTCCGGCGGTATGTATTTTTCGATGCGGACGGCGATCTTGCCCTGCTTCTGCCCGACCGGGCCGCGATACATCGGGAACTGACCGCAGCGCAGCTCAAGCTCGTCTTCAGGCCGGGTCTGAAACAGCACGCGCGTGCCGACCTTCCAGTTCAGAAGAGCGTTCAGCGGCAAGGTAATTTCACCCAGCACGGCCTGCAGCTGTACGTCCGTTTTATAAAGCTCCTGGGTCAGGTGGTTTTCCCAGATCGAGTCGCGCCCGAATTTTTCCCCCATGAACATCTGAAGCAACAGTTCACGAATAGGCTCTAGCGTCGCATAGGGAATAAGAATTTCGATCCGGCCGCCCCGATCGCCCATATCGACGCGCAGCCGCGCCAGAACGCAGGCATTACCAGACTGGGTAATCGTGGCGAAGCGCGGGTTTGTTTCCATCCGGTCCAGCGAAAAACTGACGGGCGACAGTGGATCGAAAGCGGAAGACAGATCCGACAACGCCACACCGACCATCCGTTCCACCAGCTTTGTTTCAATGGTGGTGTATGGCCGCCCTTCGACCCGGATGGCGGGCGTTCCCTTACGGCCTCCCAACAGCACATCCACAACAGAGTAGATGAGAGCAGAGTCGGTAACCAGCAACCCATTATTGTCCCACTCTTCCGCCTTGAAGACGGACAGCATGGCAGGCAGCGGAATGGAATTCATATAATCGCCAAAGCGTACGGTCGAGACCTGGTCCAGGCTGACCTCGACGTTATCGGACGTCAGATTACGCAGGGACGTGGACATCAGCCGCACCAGCCGGTCGAACACGATGTCCAGCATCGGCAGGCGTTCGTAGTTCACCATTGCCGAGTTAATAAGAGCCATCACGCCGGAATTTTCACCGGATGCGTTGCCGTTTTCATCAAAGCCCAGCAGGCTGTCGATCTCTTCCTGGTTCAGGATGCGGGCGCCGCCATCTTCTTCACCCGCGCCGTCGAATTCGGGCACGGCTTCGCCGGGCGGCTGGTCAGCCACCGCCATGTCTGCGGGTTTCTTTTCCTCGGTCGCCGTTTCGCTCATTTTTTATTATGTTATTGTATCAGTATTTCCTGGAACAGCACGTCCTTGACCTCTACAGGATAGGCTGCCGTATTGACCCTGTTCAGCAACTCGATCTGCAGACGGTAAATGCCCGCCGAACCGCGCAAATCCTTGACACGCAGTTCGCGCAGATAAGTCTGGAACTGGTCCACCACCCGCGGCATCACGGCTTCCACCGCCGACTTGTCGGCTTCGTTGGCCAACTCAAGCTGCACGCTCAGGCGCAGATACCGGTTCTGCCCATCCGTGCTGGTCAAATTCACCAGCATATCCGGTATTTGCAAGAACGATGCCGAACCTTCCCCGCCTTCTCCTTCGCTATGCTCGCCGCCGTGGCCGCCCCCATGTCCTTCTTTCTTTTCGCCATGCGCTTCGGCTTTTTCACCGTGGCTGCCGCCCGCCTCCGCTTCGCCTTCAGCGGCCTCTTTATTTAAAAGTCCGTCCAGCATGCCGGTGAAATAAAGGCCGGCACCAATCCCCGCCAGCAGAAGCAAAACAGCAACGACAATTATGATGAGTTTCTTTTTGGAGCTTTTTTTCTCCCCCTCGCCGCCTTCGCCTTCGGCGCCCTCGCCACCTTCCCCGCCGTCCTCAGCAGCCGCCTCGCCTTCAGGCACAGCCCGAAGTTCTTCGTCCTTCTTTTTCTTAGCCATGGGGAAAGCTCCTGAAAAATATCTGATTCAAGAATAGCACGGATTGGGGGCGGAGTGGTGAAACACCGAGGCGAGTAATCTTAGCAAAACGGAGCCATTTGTCTAATCCCATCAGGCAGAAAACAAAATCGCCTGCCCCGGTAACTTTTTCCTATTATCTTAGGGTAGTCATAATTTTCCTGTGTCAGCAGGCTACTCGATTCCTAAAAACGAAATCATATCAATAACTTAAATGTTATCCACAATGGCATAAGCCGTGCAACGTTCCTGTGGCGGGACAATCCGCATACGGAAAGAGTGCATGGAAAACAGTATCTATACCGGCCTGTCGCGCCAGATCGCCCTTGCGGAGAAGATGGATATCATCGCCAACAACGTGGCGAACATGTCGACCCCCGGCTACCGCGCCCAGAACATGGTATTCAAAGAATACATCAATCGCCCGCCTCGTTCCGAGGGCGTGGAAAATCCGAAAGATCCTCTTTCGATGGTGATGGATTACGGCCAGTACCAGGATACGGAAATCGGCCCGATCCAGCAGACTGGCAATCCGCTTGACGTCGCCCTGCAGGGTCCCGGCTGGTTCGGCGTACAGACGGCTAACGGTGTGCAGTACACTCGCGCAGGCAATTTCACCCTGAACGGCCAGGGCGAACTGGTCACCTCTTCCGGCGATAAGGTCGCCAATGGCGGCGGCGGGACGATCACCGTTCCTTCCGAGGCGAAGGAAATCAAGATCGACCGCACAGGGAAAATATTCACAGACCAGGGAGAGATCGGTTCCCTGATGGTCATGACCTTCCCCAGCGATCAGGATCTGAAAGCCCAGGGCAACGGCCTTTATTCCAGCCCGACGGCGGGCATCCCATCGGAAGACACCAAAGTCATGCAGGGCATGCTGGAAGGATCGAACGTCAAACCGGTTCTTGAAATGACCCGGATGATCGACGTCGCCCGCAATTATGAAGCGACCCAGCGCATGCTGCAGAACGAACACGACCGCCAGCGCACGATGATCGAGCGTCTGGTCAGAACCGGATCATAAGGGAGACGAAAGACAATGAGATCACTCGATATCGGCGCCACCGGCATGCTCGCCCAGCAGACCAACGTGGACGTCATTTCCAACAACATCGCCAACATGACCACGACCGGTTTCAAGCGCCAGCGCGTGGATTTCAAGGATCTGATCTATCAGAACATCGACCGCCCCGGTGCACAGTCATCGGACGCCGATACGCGTCTGCCTTCAGGCATCCAGCTGGGCCTCGGCGTGCGCGTCGGCGCGGTGTATCGCCTGAACGAGCAAGGCACACTGCAGATCACCAGCAACCCACTCGATCTGGCGATCAGCGGCGAAGGATTCTTTCAGGTGCAAATGCCCGACGGCACGACAGGTTACACCCGCTCCGGCGTAATGCAGATGAATGAAAACGGGGAGATCGTTACCAGCGAAGGCTACCTGCTCGATCCTTCCATCACCATTCCCAACAATGCGACGGAAGTGGACATCAATATCAGCGGCGAGGTCTTTGCAAAAATCGCCGGACAGACAACTCTGTCAAACCTTGGCCAGATCCAGCTGGCCCGCTTCGTCAACCCCACAGGGCTTGAAGCCGTAGGCGATAACATCCTGATCGAAACCGAAGCATCCGGCGCGCCGACGACAGGCAATCCAGGCGATGAGGGCTTCGGCACCATTAAACAAGGGGCCGTGGAGAACTCCAACGTCGACGTGGTCGAGGAAATCACGCGCCTGATCACGGCCCAGCGTTCCTATGAAATGAATTCCAAGGTCATCAGCACCAGCGACGAGATGCTGCAGACCGTTACGCAACTGAGATAAGGACAGTTCCGCCATGAAAACGATGTACCGTGATCTCGCCCTCGCCTTCCGCATCGCCGTGCTTTTGTTCTCAATGGCCCTGGGTGTTGCCGCCCTGATCGCCTGTGCGAAGATAGCCCAGGCCGCAACGCTGAAATCGACGGT
Source organism: Alphaproteobacteria bacterium (assembly GCA_039808845.1). Classification (GTDB taxonomy): domain Bacteria; phylum Pseudomonadota; class Alphaproteobacteria; order Micavibrionales; family Micavibrionaceae; genus JBDHTS01. Next base: position 27,593 of record JBDHTS010000022.1, read on the forward strand.
CGAACTCCTCGGCAATGTTCTGACGGCGGGTGATCTGTTTGAGGGAATCGATGCGGAAAAAGCGGCCAAGGTTCTCGGTCCTGCGCCGCAGCCTGGGCACGATATGATCCTGAATGCCATTACCCTGATGCGTGTTGCGGCGGCGCTCGATATTCCCTGGAAACCCCACAGCACAGCGGACCAAATCACCGTACGCAGCGCCTCGACGCTGGTCGACGAAAGCACGATCCGCGACGCATTGACGGAAAAACTGCAGGAAAAAGGCTTGAACGGAGATTTCTCGGTAAGTTTTTTCAACAGCCCGAAACTGATCCTGCCCCATGATGCCCCGGCCACGGCCGAGGTGGCGAGTATGGCATATCACCCAGAATCAGACCGCTTTGAGGCAACCCTGGTCGGGCCGTCCGCAAACGATCCAAAAGGAAAAACAGAAATCACGGGATATGTCGAACGCACCATTCAGGTACCCGTCCTGAAGAAAGCCGTGCGCAGCGGCGAGACAATTGGCGCGGATATGGTCGAATGGATCGACATGCCATCCCGCTCCATCAAGCCTGACATGCTGATCGAGGCGGAAGACCTGGCCGGCAAGACACCACGCCGGATGGTGATGGCCGGCAAGCCGATCAGAGCCAATGAGCTGGCTGATCCCATGCTGGTCAGCCGTGGCGACAGCGTCACGATCCTGTACGAGCACGGCCCGATCACCGTCACGGCCAAGGGCAAGGCCATGGAGAATGGAAGCCGCGGCACGCCGATCCGTGTCGTCAACGTCGCCAGCAACCGCACCATTGACGCGACCGTCACCGACAACGGCCTGGTCACCGTAACAGAATAACAAGGGAGGACATCATGTCCGGAACGAAAAAAATCGCAAACCTGACCCTGGCCCTGATGAGCCTGACCGCTCTGACGGCCTGTGGCGCCGGCCAGCGCCTGTCGAATATCGGCAGGCCGCCGGAAATGGCACAGATCGAAAACCCCCAGGCGCAGCAGGATTACAAGCCCGTCAGCATGCCGATGCCAAGCAAGCATGTGGCCACGCGCTCCCCCAACTCTCTCTGGGATACGAACCGTAAAGGGTTTTTCAAGGACCAACGCGCGGCCGATATCGGCGACGTTCTGACAGTCAACATCGAGATCGACGACAAGGCGCAGGTCGACAACGAAACGGAACGTACAAGGCAGTCTGAAGAGACGGCCGCGCTGCCCAAACTGCTCGGCATGGAAGGCAGCCTGCAGCGCATCCTGCCGCAATCCATCGACCCCACGGATCTTGTGGATGCCAGCGCGGATTCGACCCATAACGGCAAGGGCAGCATCGATCGCAAGGAAAAGGTCGAGGTCAAGCTGGCCGCGACGGTATTGCAGATCCTTCCCAACGGCAACTTCGTGATCGGCGGCAAACAGGAGGTAAGAATCAATTTCGAAAAGCGCATTCTGCAGGTGATGGGCATCATCCGCCCGCAGGATATCTCCACCACCAACTCCGTCGATTACGACCAGATCGCCGAAGCACGCATCGTCTATGGCGGCGAAGGCCAGATCACGGACTTCCAGCAGCCCCGCTACGGGCAGCAGGTCTATGACGTTCTGTTCCCGTTCTAAAGAAATGCTTCAGCCAGTTTCAGCTGGCTGAGATCGATCCTTTGATGTTGACCCACAACAGACCGTTACAGACAAGGAAAGTGCGCAGAACCGAGTCATAGTCCATCGTGCCGGGAGAACTGCATACAGTTAGCGTCGGCACGCCGACCACCTGGAGCCACAGGGTTCCATTGCAGAACTGGTAATTCCCCAACAGGAGATTGTAATCTATCTCCCCTTCCTTGCTGCAGAATCCTAGCGGCAACCCACCCGCAAAATAGTACCACTGGAAGCCGTCAAAGAATTCCATGGATCCTGCGGAAGCGTTGTAACGCATGGTACCGGCAGTCGTGGCAGATTGCGCGCTATTTGCAAAAACAGTCACAAAAAGAAAAATAACTATAGACCAAAGAATGACTCTTATTTTCATATACTTTCCTTTTCGACTGCCTGGGCTTCCAGCAGTTGAAAAGCAGTAAACTCCGCGCCTGCACACAGACGAAGGCAAAGGCACTTGTCTTAACAAAAGTAAAGGGCCGCAGACATCTGCGGCCCTGGCTTATATCGATGATTAAACCCCTACTCGTCTCGATGGGTTTTTTCCAGGCGCTCATGACGCTCCTGCGCCTCAATGCTCAAAGTCGCGATGGGCCGCGCATCCAGCCGGGCCACGGAAATCGGCTCACCCGTCTCTTCGCAAAAACCATACTCGCCATGCTCGATACGCAGCAGCGCCTCGTTGATTTTCGAAATCAATTTGCGTTCCCGGTCGCGGGTACGGAGTTCCAGCGCATGGTCCGTTTCAGCGGAGGCGCGGTCAGCCAGATCCGGTTTCTGAAGTTCCGTGCCCTGAAGGGTGTTATGGATCGTTTCGCTCGATTCCCTGATCAGCTCCTCACGCCATGCGACCAGCTTCTGCCGGAAATACTCCAGCATGACCGGATTCATGAATTCGCCCTTGTCTTTCGCCGGTTTATAATCGGGCGGAACGAGTGAACTGTTGGCGCTTGCTCTTGCCATAATAATTAACCCCCTTCAATTGTTTTACCGGAATCGAGGCAGAAATATAGATAGGGATGATCGATCAGGCAAGCGGCAAGCATGGAAAAACATGCAGAACCACCAAGCGGACAGAGCCGCGCGGGAAAGAGAGAACCCTAACCACCCTCATCCAGCGTCATGCGCAATTTCGCGATTTCGATCTGGGCCCGCAGGTCGATTTCGTCCAGAATCGCGGTCAGGCGCGGATCCATGATCTTTTCCCTGTGCGCAGCCACGACATCC
>JBDHTS010000023.1:0-29800 GCA_039808845.1 Alphaproteobacteria bacterium
CGTCGGGTAAGATCCGCCTCCGCCCAGGGAGTCCCTGACCGTCAACGTTCCGTCCACGGTTGTTCCGCCGACGACATGCAAAGAGGCTGCCGGCGACGCCGTGCCGATGCCGATATTGCCCACAGAGGAATAAACAAATGTGCTGACCGCGCTCAACGTATTGCCGCTGTTGAACTGGATCTGGCGGTCCGAACCGGCGGCCAGCGAGGCGTTGGTCAGGATATCCTGCCACGTGCCCGCCTGATACGCCTCGAAACGGTCGGTCGCCGAGTTATAGCGCATCATGCCGTTGACCGGCGACGACGGGCGGTTCCCCGTGCTGCCGCGCGGGAACAGGATCGCGTCCGTGCCCGCGACTTCCAGCGTCGCGGCGGGCGACGTCGTTCCAACGCCGATCGTTCCGGCGAAATAGTTTTTATCGCCGGAATCGGCCTGATAGAGGCCGTAGCCCGTCGTCACGCCCGTCACTTTTTGCTGCTGTATATAAAGACCGTAGGCCGTGCCGATCGAACCGGCGCTGACGGTCGGCGATACGGCATACAGCGCAAAGCCGTTGGTCATGGTCGTGCCCGCGTTGTTCGTCCTGACCCCGCCGCGCAGGCCGATGCCGTTGGCCACGGTCCCGGCATAGGTGGAGATGGCCCGGATGTTCAGGCCCTGGATATCGCCCGATCCGGAATTGGTCGCCTCGCCCAGCACGCCGTAGGCGGTGGAGGAAGAACTGTGCGCGTAAGTCGGGTTGCCGAAATCGATATAGGCGGTGCCGAAGGCATCCGTCGATCCCGCGACCAGAATCGTGCCGTTGGAATCCACTTTCAGCTTGTTGCTTCCCACGCTGAGCATCGCCGCGGGAGAGGCCGTCCCCACACCGAGATAGCCCGCCGACGTGTAAACGAACGTGCTGGCCGCGCTCAACGTATTGCCGCTGTTGAACTGGACCTGGCGGTCCGAACCGGCAACGGTCGAGCTGCTGCTGCCCATCACCAGTTTCTGCCAGCTGCCGTTCGCGTAAACCTCGAAATCGTTGCCGGTCGAGGAATACCGCATCATGCCGTTCATCGGCGTCGAGGGCCGCTGCGCGTCCGTGCCGCGCGGGAAGTAGATGGCGTTCGTGCCCGCGACCTCGAAGGCCGCGCTCGGCGCGCTTGTGCCGACGCCGACCGCGCCGGTATCAATGAACGTCACCAGCAGGCCGTTGGAATTCTCTATATAAAGCCCCTTGCCGCTTGATCTGTAGGAAGCATTGCCCGAAGTGATGTTATAACTGCGCCCGCCCGTTCCGGTCGAGGCGAGCGTCAGCCGCGCCTGGCCGGAGGTTCCGCTGGCATGTTCGATTTTCGCCGTCAGGGTCGACGAAGACGTACCGCCATAAAGATGCAGGTCGGCGGTCGGGGCCAGCGTGCCGAAACCGACGCTGCCGTCGCCCACCGTCAGGCCGTAATGCGAAACGCCGGTAAAGGCCAGATCGGAGAAGGCCGGGTTGATGCGCAGGGCCGTCAGCGCGTCGCTGTTCGCCCCCGCGGTCAGGGTCTGGGCGAAGTGCACGCCATTAGCCGTGCCGGACGCCGCCGTGATCGACCTGGTGATCGAAAGGGCAGAGCCGGGATTCGTATCGCCGATGCCCACCCGCCCGCTGGAGTCGATGCGCATGCGTTCGGTGACCGTATTGGCGCCATCCGCCGTGGTATGGAACGTCAGGGCGCCAGGCATGTCGTCCACGCCCGGAGTCCCGTCGACCAAGCCGACGATGGCAGCGAGAGGTGTATTGAGGTCCGTCCCATCCGCAGCGGTAAAGGCGATGCGCCCAACATGGTCGCCGCTCTGCAGGATGGTGAAGTCGCCCGCCGTCGCGCCGCGCGACCGGCCCATGATGATGCGGGCCGGCTGGGTCTGGGCAGACGTATTGTAACGATTGAACGCCAGCGACGCCTCGGAACTGGTATCGCTGATCGCCACGGACTGCTTCGTGCCGTCCTGAGTCAGCGCCGTGCCGTAGCCAAGCAGCAGGCGGTTCGCGCTGTCGAAGATCAGATTGGAACTGGCGCTCAGCGTGCCATTGGAATTGAACTGGATCTGGCGGTCCGCCCCCGCCGCCGTGGCGCTGGCCCCCGTCGAGATCTGCGTCCAGCTGCCCGATGTGGCGCAGGCATAGAAGCGGTCCGTTGAACTGTCGTAATGGATCGATCCTTCGGTGGAGGCGGAGCAGCTTTCGCCGCCATAGGCCATCCGGATCGTGCCGTTCACATCAAGCCTTGTCGCAGGCGTCGATGTGGCGATGCCGATATTCCCCCCCTGCAGAATGCGCATCCGCTCGGTCAGAGCAGTGTCCGTCGCCGCGGCCTTGGTCGAGAAAGCCAGAGATCCTGTCGATCCTGATGCGCCGTTCGCCGTCATCGGCGCGGAAACGGCGGCATAGGTAGAGACATCGGCGGCCTGTGTCGTTTTCCCCCGGAAAGAAATCTCGCTGCCCGCGCCCGATGTGATCGTGTTGCTTTGCAGCCGCAGATTCGTATCCAGCTGCCCCAGCGCCGTCGACGTTCCCGTTCCGTAAATCTGCAGGTTCGTATCGGGCGACGCCGTGCCGATGCCGACATTGCCCGCCGATGTGTAAACGAACGTGCTCGCCGCGCTCAATGTATTGCCGCTGTTGAACTGAATGCCGCGATCCGGCGACGCCGCGATGGAAGCATTGGTCAGGATATCCTGCCACGTCCCCGCCTGATATGCCTCGAACCGGTCGTTCACGCTGTTGTACCGCATCATCCCGTTGACGGGCGATGCCGGACGGTTCCCCGTCCCGCCGCGCGGGAACAGGATCGCGTCCGTGCCCGCGACTTCCAGGGACGCGGCGGGCGACGCCGTGCCGATGCCGATATTGGCTCCCACGACGGTCAGGCGTTTAACGTTATTGGTGCGCAGGCTGAATCCATGCGCCGTCATCGTGCCGACGAAGCCCTCGCCGCTGCTCTGGGAAACGCCGAACAGGGCTTCGATATCGTTGGTCGCGTCCCTGGCCTTGAAGAAAGCGGAACCATTGCCGTAAATGCCAACGGTATTGGTGCTGTCCGCCACGATCGGCGTATCCGGCGTGGCCGACGCAACCGTCAACCGGTTGCCCGGCGCCGCCGTCCCGATACCGACATTCCCTGCCGAAGTGAAGACCAGGCCGCTGCTGCCCGCAAGCTGCCCGTTGCTGTTATATTGTATATATGTGTCCGACCCGGCGGCGAGCGTGCTCGACCCCGTCGCGATCTGCGTCCACGATCCGCTGGTCTGGCAGGCGTAGAAGCGGTCGGTTGAACTGTCGTAATAGATCGATCCTTCCGTCGAGGCCGAGCATGTCTCCCCGCCATAGGCCATTTTCACCGTGCCGTTCACATCGAGCGCCGTGACAGGCGCGGTCGTGCCGATCCCCAGTTTTCCATCGCTGCTGATCCGCACGCGTTCGCGGAACTGGTTTTCGCCGCTCAGGCGGGTCAGGAAGCGGAGGCCGCCGTTGTAATTCGAGGCCGTCGCGCTTTCATGGAAACCCTGGATCGCGGCGAAGATCCGGCTTGTGTCGGCCATGCCGCCGAAGCCGATGCCGCCGCCGACGCCCTGGGCCGCGGCGTTCGAGTCGTACGTCGCCAGGGTGTAATTGAACATATTGCTCGAATCGTAGGTCACGCCGCGGACCTCCAGCGGCACGGTCGGCGAGGTGGTCCCGATCCCGACATAGCCGCCGTTCAGGATGCGCATCCGCTCCACGGTTCCCGTCTCGAAGGTCAGGAAACCGGCGCCGCCGTTGCTGGCGATATTGAACTGGGACGACTCCGTGCTGCTGATATAGCCGATCGCGCCCTGCGGCGAACCGTCGGAATACCGCGCGAAGGAAATGCTGCCCGCCGAGCCGGTCGCGCCGACCCGCAGCGGGCGGAACGCCCCCGTGGTATAAGACGACGAGGCGACGTTCATATACTCGTTCGTCCCCAGGAGCACATCGTACTTGGCGACCGGCGACGTCGTGCCGAAACCGAATCTTCCGGTGCTGGTCAGGATGACGGCGCTGCTGCCCGCGCCATAGGTCAGCAAAGTATTGCCGCCCGCGATATTGGACCCCACGCGCAGGGTGCTCGGATAAGTGCCGTTGGTGGCGCCCCGCCATTGCAGCATGCCGGTCGTCGTGCCGTTTTCAGCCGTGAAAAAGCCCGACATGCCGGCGGTGTTGTCGTTGTTGGCCTGCGCGGCGACCTGCCCGACCGACGATCCGCTCAGGGACAGCATATAGGGCGGCGACGTCGTGCCGATGCCGACATTGCCCGAACTGGAATAGATAAAGTTTGAACTGGCCGCCAGCGCGTTGCCCGAATTGAACTGGATCCCCCGGTCCGGCGAAGCGGCCAGCGACGCATTGGTCAGAATATCCTGCCACGTTCCCGCCTGGTACGCCTCGAACCGGTCGTTGACGCTGTTATAGCGCATCATGCCGTTCACGGGCGAAGCCGGGCGGTTGCTGGTCTGACCGATCGGGAACAGGATGGCGTCGGTACCGGCAACCTGCAGCTTCGCAAGCGGCGTCGTCGTGCCGATGCCGACATTCCCGGTCGAGTTCTTGATGCGCATCATCTCCGAACCGCCGATATTGAAGAACATATCGCTGCCCGCGCTGGGTGCGTCGATACAGGTCGAACGCGTGCCACGGACGCAGAGGCCGAAACCGGACACCAGATGGACGTTGTTGGCGAGGAGATCATTCGCAGACAGCGCGTTCAGGTAACCGGTCGCATTGAGGCCGGACAGCTTGATATTGCCGCTGACTTCCAGCGCCTGGGTCGGTATCGCCGTGCCGACGCCGACATTGCCCGCCGATGTATACGTAAAAGTAGACACCGCCGCGAGGCTGTTGCCGGAATTGAACTGGATACCCCTGTCAGGGCTGGCGGCGATGGCATTGCCGGTCAGGATGTCCTGCCACGTCCCCGCCTGATACGCCTCGAACCGGTCGTTCACACTGTTATAGCGCATCATGCCGTTGACGGGCGAGGACGGACGGTTCCCCGATCCGCCGCGCGGGAACAGGATCGCGTCCGTGCCGGAGACTTCCAGAGAGGCGGAGGGCGACGCCGTTCCCACCCCAAGCTTCCCGTCGGATGTCAGGCGGAGCCGTTCCGTCATGAACAGATCGCCGTTGATGCGGGTGAAAAACCGCAAACCGCCCGAATAATTGCTTGGCGTGGCGCTTTCATGAAACCCCTGGATGGCGGCAAACGCGCGATTGACATCCGCATTGCCGCCAAAGCCGATGCCGCCGCCTGCGTTCTGTCCGGCGGATGCCGTATCCGATGAATAGATATTGTAATTGAAGTTATCAGCCGACTGCACCAGATTTCCGCGTACATCCAGCTTCGTGGCAGGCGCAGAATATCCGATGCCAAAATTCCCCGCGAAATAGTTGATGTCGCTGGAGCCGGCCTGATAGACGCCGTAGCCGTTTGTCACGCCGGCAACTTTCAATGCATCGAGATAGATCCCATAGGCATTGGAGATCGTGCCGCTGCTGCTGAAAGTCGGGGTGCGGGACCAGAGTGCGCGATAGTTGGATATGCCGCCGCCGCTTGAAAGGATGGGAATGCTTGTGAAGCCGTAGCCGTTGGTAATACTTGAAGCATTCATCACACGAATATTGGCGTTATACGCCGTAAGATCCGTTAGCGTGCCGGACGTCATGTTGTTTTGCGCGTTCACTGCACTGGCGCTCAGACCTGCCACGCTGTTCGCGCCTGTGGCCGTCGTATCGACCTGAAAACCGCGAACATTCGAACTGCCGCCGGAATCGCCCGCGCTCGATACGACGACATATTCCCCAGGTATTGTGGTGCCCGCAGCATAATTGGACGGCGCATGGTATACATACAGCGTGCTGAGCGGCGAGGCTGTGCCAATCCCCAGGCGCTTGTTGGTATTGTCCCAGACATAATTGGAATCCGCGCCAAGGTTGCCGCCGGAATTGAACTGCACATAGCCGTTGCTGCCCGCCGCCGGACTGCTGGCCCCGGTCGCCACCTGGCTCCAGCTGCCCGCCGTGCCGCAGACGTAGAACAGCCCCGTCGCGCTGCTGTAATACATCGCGCCAAGGGTCGACGCCGAGCAGCTTTCACCACCGTAGGCCATGCGGATCGTGCCGTTCACGTCCAGCGCCGTGGCGGGCGCGGTCGTATTCTGGCCGATCCTGCCCGCGAAATAGTTGATGTCGTTCGCGCCAAGCTGGAACACGCCGTAGGCCGCCGTAATGCCCGAAATCTTCATGGCGTCCAGATACAGGCCATAGGCCGTGCCGATGCCGCCGGCGCCGGTGATGGTGGGAGCGCCGGAATAAAATCCGCGATAAAACGACATGCCGCCGGTCGATGACAGGACGGCGCCGGCAGTGACCCCGCTGCCAGTGCCCACCGTCCCTGCGCCAGAGTTCGTAACAGTTGACCAAATGCCCGTCGCGGCAGACAACATGCCGGAAGACATCGAAGCAATGGCCCCGCTTCGCGTCCCCATGATGCTCGCCGCGGAATTGCCTCCTGTAATTGCGGCAAAAGATTGCAACCCTCTGACATCCGAAGTACCGCCTGTATCGCCCGCCCCTGTAACCGTTACATACGCGCCAGGCACGGATGCCGACGGGTCGTAATTGGTCAAGCTGCTCGAAACCACCAGCCTGCCGGTCGGGTTCGCTGTGCCTATCCCCACGTTGCCCGCCGATGTGTAAACGAACGTGCTGGCCGCCGCCAGGCTGTTGCCCGAGTTGAACTGGATGCCCCGGTCCGGCGAGGCGGCGATGGACGCGTTGGTCAGGATGTCAAGCCACTGGCCGCCCTGATACGCCTCGAACCGGTCGTTGACGCTGTTATAACGCATCATCCCGTTGACGGGCGAGGACGGCCGGTTACTGGTCTGGCCCCGCGGGAACAGGATCGCGTCCGTGCCCTGAACATCCAGCGCCGCCTGGGGCGTCGTTGAAGGCCCGATGCCGACGTTGCCGGCATTGTTGAGATACATTCTGAGCGTGCCGGTCAGCGTGGTCTGATTGCTGGCCGTGTACAGGCCGACCGCCGTGGCCGCGTTCAGGACGCTGGAGCCGCCGCCGACCCGGACTTCGTTCAGCCCGCTGGCGCTGGTGCCCATGAGCAGCGCGTAATCCGTTGCGGCGTTGCTGTAATGACGGGCCTGGATATAGGCCGTCTTCTGGGTGGCATCGGCGGTGGCATTCGCGAGACGAAGCTGCGCCGCATTGCCGGCCACGATATCAAGCGCGGTCGAAGGCGTCGCCGTGCCGATGCCAACCCTTCCCGTGGGCGTATAAACCAGCCCCGACGACGCATAAAGAACCCCGCCGCTGTTATATTGTATCTGCGTGTCCGATCCCGCCGCCGCCGTATAACCGCCCGTGCTGGTCACGATCTTCCGCCAGGCGTCGTTCGCATAAACCTCGAAATCGTTGCCGGTGGAGGAATAGCGTATCATGCCGTTCAGCGGCGTGGACGGGCGCTGCGCGTCCGTGCCGCGCGGGAAGTAGATGGCGTCCGTGCCCGCGACTTCCAGTTTGGCGGAAGGGGCCGTCGTGCCGATCCCGATATTGCCGGACGTGGCCGCCCTCAGGCGTTCAACGCCGTTGGAATACAGGGTGGTAAATCCTGACGCCGGGTAAAGCCTGATTTCGCCGTTGCCGCCGCTGTTTGTGATGACAAGGTTCCCACCCGTAGCCGTATCGTATCCGATGGTCGCTGCAATGGTTCCATCGCTTCCGCGCCTCAGGCCTATTTTGCCGCCCTGTCCCACAGAGCCCGCGATCACCTGGTTATTGGCGAATGTTCCGGACGAAACATCCAGAGCCGTCGCCGGGCTGGCCGTGCCGATCCCCAGATAACCGACGGAGCTGTAAACAAATGTCGAAGCCGCCGCCAGCGCATTGCCGGAATTGAACTGGATCCCCCGGTCCGGCGCGGCCGCGATGGCGTTGCCGGTCAGGATGTCCTGCCACGCGCCCGCCTGGTACGCCTCGAACCGGTCATTGACGCTGTTGTACCGCATCATGCCGTTGACCGGAGAGGCCGGACGGTTCCCCGATCCGCCGCGCGGGAACAGGATCGCGTCCGTGCCGGAGACTTCCAGCTTCGCGGCGGGGCTGCCGGTCCCTATGCCGATATTCCCCCCGAGGGCAATCGTCATATAGACGTTCGCATTGGTGCTGGTCAGCCTGCCGAAATACATGTTATCGGCATTGTATCCGATCGCGCCGAGCGATGAGCCGGAGCCGGAATTCGAAAGCACCAAGCTGGTGGCGGACCAGCCGGTACGATTGACCGCTCCCAATACCGCGCCTTTGTAAGCTATGCCCCACGGATCGAAAGACGCGGACGATAAAACATGCAGCGTTCCGTAAGGCGCGGACGTGCCGACGCCAACGGAACCCGAAGACGTGAACACCAGACCCGACGACGCTGAAAGAACCCCGCCGCTGTTATACTGTATCTGCGTATCCGATCCCGCCGCCGCCACCTGCCCGCCCGTGCTGGTCACGATCTTCCGCCAGGCGCTGTTCGCGTAAACCTCGAAATCGTTTCCGGTCGAGGAATAGCGCATCATGCCGTTGGACGGCCCGGACGGACGCTCCGCATCCGTGCCACGGGGGATCAGGATGGCGCTGGTGGTGCCGATATCAAGAGATGCTGCAGGAGTCGTCGTGCCGATGCCGACATTGCCGCCATTAGCGATAACCATGCGAATCGCATTACTGCCATTGCCTAAAATGCCGCTGGTAGACGTAGCTCCTGTATAGAAAAGTATCCCGCCCGATGTGCTTTGAGCCCCCATGGCAAGATCATTGGATGCGCCTGGCGCCAAAACGCTTTTCTGTTGAATGATCGGAAATCTCGTTTCGGTCGATGTTTCATATTTTCCTACCAAGATCTGATTGGCCGTACTGACGGTACCGTCCCCGACCTGCAGACGGGCTATGGGCGACGCCGTCCCAATACCAAGATATCCCGTTGACGTATATGTGAACGTCGAAACCGCCGCCAGGCTGTTGCCTGAATTGAACTGGATGCCCCGGTCCGGCGCGGCCGCAATGGCGTTGCCGGTCAGGATGTCCTGCCACGTTCCCCCCTGGTACGCCTCGAACCGGTCGTTGACGCTGTTGTAGCGCATCATGCCGTTCACGGGCGAAGACGGGCGGTTGCCGGTCTGGCCGCGCGGGAACAGGATCGCGTCCGTGCCAGCGACTTCAAGAGCAGCAGCCGGATTGGCCGTGCCTACGCCCAGAGCGCCCGACGAGGAAAACACGAAATTCGCGTTCGCGCCCAGGACGCCGCCGCTGTTGTAGATGACTTCGCGGTTGTTGCCAGGCGCGCCGGTCTGGCCGCTGGCGATGTCGGCGGCGCTGAAGCAGTTGTTGCCGTCCTCGTCGCAATAGTTGACCGCGCCGACGCCGCCTTCCACGTCCACGGCCAGTGAGCCGTCGGCGGAGAGCGCCGTGGCGGGCACGTTCGGGTCGATCACCAGCCTGCCGCCGAACAGGCCCATCGTGTTCGCGGCGGCCAGCGCCACGCTCGACTGGTCGCCCATGAAGATGCCGAAGGCATTCGCGCCGGTCACCGAGGCCGCCGTGCCGATGCTGCCGAGGCCGAGGGCCATACTATATGTATTCGTCGCCGACACGTTGTTGCCGAGGGCGATGCTGTTCGCGCCGCTGGCCGTCGTGTTCAGGCCGAGGCCCAGGGAATAATTGCCGATGCTGCCGTCGTTCCACTGCGTTCCCGCCACCGTGCCCGCGCGGAAGGCGCCGGTTTCGGAGTCGAAGAACATGCGGGTTCCGGCCCCGGAAACCGGAACGCTGGCCGTGCCGCTGTAGGCGCCGGTCGCCAGCAGGTCGCCGTTCACGTGGAATTTCGCCAGCGGGTCGTTCGTGCCGACGCCGACATTCTGGGTCGTATAATAGAGACGCCCGTCAACCAGCTTCGTCCAGTAGTTACCCGCGCCGCCGCCGCCGCCGCCCGATGTGCCGATCGTTTCCCAGTTGCCGCTCTGGTCCGAGCAAACCAGGAGCACGTCGCCTGAGGAATAGGTGATCGCGCCGGAAAGCGATCCGCAGTTCGCGCCCGGCACCGCCCCCATCTGGCGGAGGCGGACGACGCCGCCGATGTCGAGATCCGTCGTCGGCGCGCCGACCAGCGCGATGCCGATATCGCCGGCGGAGTCGATCTGCAGGCGGGACGTTGAAGCCGTATTCAAAGTCAGCCCGCCCGATCCATCGCTGAAAAGGCCCACGCCACTTCCGATACTGCCCGCCTCGAAAGAGGCTCCGGCCACGCCGCCGGTCGCGGCAATATTGCCCGTGGCCGTTGCGTTACCCGTTACGGAAAGACCGCTGGCGTTCACTGTCGCCCGCCCGACGCCGCCCGCCGACAGTCCCAGGCCACCGCTTATATAATAGAGACCGGTATTGGTGGCGCTGGTAAAGGCCAGGCCGGGATCGGCCGCCGAACCGTTCTTGATCAGCGCGTCGTCGCCGAAAGTGGAAACGCCGGACACATCCAGCGTACCCCCCAGATTCGTATTGCCGCCGACGCCGAGCGCGCCCGTGATATCCGCCGCGCCCGCCACATCCAGCGCCGCGCCGGTCGAGAGATTGCCCGTCACGCCCAGCGTGCCGCCGACCGTGCCGTTGCCGGTGACGTCGAGCGCGCCGCCGATATCGGCATCGCCGCCAATATCCGCGCCGGAACCGACCGAAAGGTCGCTGGCCACATCGACCGCGCCCGCGCTTAATGTGCTGGTCGCCTTGTTAAAGGTCAGCCCCGCCGTCGCGCCGAACACGCCGTTGTCGTTGAACTGCACCTGGCCGTTCGTGCCTGCGACCGAATTGGTCGCCCCCGAACCGCCCACGTCAATCCAGTTGTCCGGATACGGCGCCGCGCCAGCATTGGCGGGATCGCAAATCTGCAGCACCTGGCCGCCGCCGCTGGTCTTGGTGCGCAGCGACCCGATATTGCTGTTCGTACATGCGCCCGAACTCGTTTCATCCGGCAGGAAGAATCCGGTCGCGCCCGCGAAGTTGAAATTGCCCGCCGTGAAATCCGTGTTGCCGGTAATCCCGCTCTGGAATTTCGCGGTGCCCGAAACCTCGATATCCTTGTCGATCGTCGCCGTGCCGGGCGCGCCGGATTTCAGAATCCACAATCCGCCCGAGGCCTCGACAGCGGCGGCATAGGTGAAGTCCAGCACGATATCGTCCGTGCCCGGTGGCTTCGTGATGTAAGCCGGGTCGGCGGCGCAGGTCGTCTGGAAGATGCGGTCCGAACCGGCGGAGATGATGGCGATCACCACCTCGTCCTGCCCGTTCTTGCCCTGAAGCAGCGTGCCGTTGCAACCGCTGCCCTGCTGCGCGCCGTGGTCCCACGCGCAATAGCCGTAGCTGGTGCCCCACGGATCCTGCTTGGCCGAACCGATCTCGTTCGGGATACAGCCGCCGCCCGTGGGCCGCGTCGCGCATCCGACGGTGACGGGCGGATACGGCTCGATGTAACCGTCGGCGTCGCAATCCCCGCTATCCGCCTGCTGCGCGGCCTCCAGCATCGCGAGCTTGGAGGCGATCTGCAGCTGCGTATCGGCCTTGGTCCGCTGATTCAGATTGACCATGGTGCCGACCGGGCCGCGCATCAAGGTCGCGGTCGCCGCGCCGATCACGCCGACCAGCGCGATCGCGCCGAACAGGGTGAAGAAGACGTTCCCGCTCTCTCCAGGGCGTTTACGCACCGAACTCAAGACCCGGACCCCACTGTGATTCCGTCCGTTTTTCCAGCAAACTCAATGGCGGATTGCAGCCCCAGACGCGCCTGAGGCCCCATGCTCGATTCTTTCAGAAAAGTATTACCAATTGGATAACCCGAACGGGCGAAATGAAGCTTTTCAAAGGCTTGGCGAATGAAAAAAATTAACGAAGCCGCCCCGGAGCGGGGCGCTGGCATGCGGCGCGATTGCGCCGGGCTGGAAGGACGGATCGGGACCATTGAAAAGGCGGCAAAAAATAAACGGGGAGAATACGAATCAGATCTCAATCGTACCGGCAAAATAACGCTGAATCAACGATATCGCCGGAATTTCAAACAAAGCCTGTGTATATTTGCCTCGCCGGGTTCCCACTTTGCAGAATGATTGCCTTTATGCAAAAACCCATCCCTGAACCAAAGGCTTATCCTGCCCGCCCTTGGTCGAGGGCGAGGATTTGCGCAAAACGCGATTCGGACACGGTTTTTCCCGCAATGCGACGATCTTAAGGCCAGGACAGCCTGCCCTAGCATGATTTCTGCGAGATACGCCGGAAACGGTCAGGAGAGACAATCGATGAAACATCAGAACCGCCAGGAACAATCCCTTGAAATCGCCCTGCATGGCATCGACGTGCTGAAGGATATCAGCCTTGTCATTGTCCCCTTGCGGCCCTCGGCGGAAATGCTGGAGATCGGCAGCCGCGCCGCCCGGATCAGCCCCGCGCAGGCGCGGCTCGCCTATGAATCGATGATCCGCGCCGCACTGCCCGGCGATCTCGGCGGCGGACTGATTTAACGGCCGGGGATGCCCGGGCCGGAAAGCGCGGACGGCGCGGAAGAAACCGGCGCCGCTCTTTTTTCCTCGGTGCGTTTGTAGACGTAAATCCCCAGCACGGACAAGCCCACGGTCCAGATCACCGTCAGGGATTCCGCGGCCCGCATGACCAGCCCCGCCTCCGCGGTGCGGAACACGATCACATAGGCGATACCCAGCATTTGCGCGGCCCAGGTGATGGCCATCAGATAGCCGAATGTCGGCCGCATCCGGCGGACATAGGGATCGTCCGACGCGACCTCGGCGCGCAGGCTCTGATTGACCTCGGACAGCGTTGCGCGCCCCTCCTCCATCTCGATCCGCGCGATGGTTTCGGCATGGCGGTTGGCCTCCGCCACCTGTTCGGGCGCGATTTCGCCGCCCGCAATGGCCTTGTCGACCTTGCCGAGCGCCTCCGCCGCGGTCTTCGCGACCGGATGGCTCAGTTCTCCCAAAGCCTTGGAAATAATCGAGATAATGGCCGAAAGGCCGATCTGTGCGATGATGGCGGGAAGCATGCGGTTTTCTCCTTGTGTTGGTTGGACGATTAGCCCTCCCCCTCCTGCGCAGCTGGAGGGGGAGCTGGAGGGGGCGGGCTTTTTAGGAACAAGCTGAGCCAAGAATACCCTCCCCCTCGGTCCCCTCCCATGAATGGGAGGGGGATGGATTTTTTGGTTTTTACAGCTTGTAAAAAACATGCCGCCCGATGACGGCGACGGGCTTTTCATTGCGGACCCAGTAAGGCGTTATGCCCACCGCGTGGTAATGGGTTGCGCCGCCCGTCGGATCGGACAGCGCGCCCGCAAGAGCCCGGCGGGCGATCCGGAGAGCGGTCGCGAACTGCAAATCCCCTTCGGAAACGGCGGAAATCCGCGGAAAATTGGGATCATCCTTGTTCCAGCATGAGAACTGAAAAGGCTTCTGACAGATCTGAATAATGGAATTTCCCCACCAATATGATCCGTTTCGTTTAGATATTTTAAGGCGGTTGAAAATGACGCAGGCTATGGCTTTCATGCCTTTTTCGCCTTCGCCGCGCGCCTCGCCCCAGATCGTCCGCGCCAAGGTATCCACCTCCAGTTCGCGATAAAGCGAGTCCGCATCGTTTCCTTGAAGGGTTTTTTCCATTTTCATATTTTTGAAATTTTCCTGCATGAATTTTCAATTCCGTCCGGCATGTAGCGCTTCCGTTTTCATCGCCGTTACGTCCAACTTGGATTCGATACGCAATAGATGAGAAACCAGACGGGTTTTGAGATCCTTCAGATCGGAAATCGAAGCGTAATTTTTGGCGACTTCCAGCTTGAACGACGCCAGCGCCTCGCGCATCTGCGCATTCCGTGTCTCAACAATTTCGCGTAAATGCCTGACAGACACGTCAGATTCCTTTTTCGTGCGCCAGATCATCCAGAACAGGCTGCCGAGCGCGGGAAAATCTATGGCGGTCACCCACCACATAAGATCGTTTGAAAACATTTATTTACACCTCTTCATTTAATTGTTTTTTAAGTTGTCATCCCGGCGCAAGCCGGGATGACGATAAAAGGAAATTACACATCGAACCTGGTATCCGCGGTATGCGTTTCGGAAGCAGACGTCCATCCCTGCCTACGCATCACAGAGGACAGCCGCTTCACCCTTACCGGTTCCAGCGACAGCGCGCCGGCGACGGCGTCGAGTCCGTCGTCCCGCCCCTTGCCGCCTGGGCGCCATTCCTGCATTTCGGTCAGGAAGGGCGTGGCGTAAACGCTGTCGTGCGCATGCAGCAGCCTTGCGGCCAGCACGACGTCGAAAGCTTCAAGGATGCGGATATCCTTGGCCCGCGTGCTCGTCTTCTCCACCACGGCGCAGGGGACATGCGCCCGCGCGAGTTCCCGCCGCAGGATGGAAGGGAGAAACTGGCCCAGGCCATTGGTTTCAATGGCGACCGAAGGACAATGAAACCGTTTCAGTGTCAGCGCCGCCTGGCGGCACTGGGCGGTTGCGTTGTCGAGATTGCTATTCAAGAATTCCCTCCCCCCTTGATCCCCCCTCCCGCAAGCGGGCGGGGAGAGATGATCCGGTTTTACGGAAAGGTATGTCACATTGTGGAGGTAGCGGCGGCCTTCTTCATCCGTGAACACGATCGCCAGCACGCTGGAGTCTCCGCCCTTGGCGAAAGACGGATCCCACCACGCGGAGGCGGAGACCATCCTGATCAGCCCCCTCCCCCCGAGGGGGAGGGTTGGGGTGGGGGTGTACGGACTGTCGGCGCTTAAGGACAACGGTTCGTGAACCCTCCCCCCGCCCCCCTCCCTCAGGGAGGGAGAGATATGCAGGTATAATCCTTTCAGTTCGGGCGATAGCCCCAGATCCCCGCCATACCGCACCAGCAACCCCGGATCGAGACGCCCCTCCGCAATATTCACCGGCTGGAGCAGCATCTGGCTGCGGAAGCGGTTCGGGCCGCTGCGCAGATGAATAGAGTCGATCTCCTCCGGTGGAAACCGTTCGGGCCAGGCGCTGATGCCGTTTTCGATAACAGGTATTTCCAGGCGGCTGTAGCCGTCGAGAAACGGAATTGCTTCATTGATCTCCGTCCGCGCAGCGTTCGCGTAGATCGTGAACCAGCTGTGCGGCGTGCCGACGTAAAGCTGCGTGCCGCCGGGAACGCGCACGAAATCGGTTTCGCCTAACAATTCCCGCAACTCCTCCCGTTTTCCCGCCGTGTCGCAGGTGACGGGAACTTCGACGTCGTCGCATATAATGATGTCGGCGCGGCTGCCTGTGATATTGGACGTAATGCCCCGCGCCAGCATGGACGGGTCGCGCAGTTCGAGGGGGCGTTTAATCGTGAAGCGGTCGCTGCCCCACTGGTCCGGCTTTTCGGGTTTCAGCCCCTCGGTCAGCGGATGGCGTTCGATGATGCGTTTCACGTTCCGCACCATCTTCCGCGCCAGCATCGAATCCGCCGCCAGCACAAGGATGCGCAAATCCGGCCGCCGATATAAAAGCCACGCCGCGAACAGGCCGACGATCGTGCTCTTGCCGCAGCTGCGGAACGCCATCAGCAGCAGGCGGCGGTCGCCGTTTCGCCATGACGTCTCCAGCCAGTGGGCAATCCTGAGATGCACACGGGGCGTCGTCTGGTTCTGCATGTTGTTCCAGACGCTCAGGAAATTCTTGAAGTCGATCTCTATCATTCATCGCCCTCTCCCGTTTCGTCATAGAAGCGCTTGACCTCTTCACGCGCCTGCTGGAGCAATCCCGAAAGAACCATCTGCTGGTTGGAGTCTGGCAGCTTGAGGTCCGGCAGTTTAAGGATATTGGCCAGCCGGATCATGAGTTCCATCCTGGCGATAATGGCGCGGCAGGCGCGATTGTATTCATAGACTGTCTTGGCTTTATCTTTTTCATCGGCTTCCGGAGGGCCGTTTTCTGTAAACGCGTCATGCTCGTTCAAAGCTTTGACAAGCGCGTCGGGGAATAAGCGGACGATATGGCCGATAAAATCTTGATAGGTTTTGGGCATCATTGATCCTTCTGAAGAGTTTTGAACTGCCAAGAATCCAAGCCGCGCGCAGCGCAGAAAAAATAATCAACCACGAAGCGCACGAAGAACACGAAGAGTGCGCACTCTTCGTGTTCTTCGTGCGCTTCGTGGTTGAAAAGCTCTTAAACCGCAGAGGCGCAGAGGACGCAGAGGAGAGTACGGACTCTCTGCGCCTCTGCGGTAAAAAATTTTCTGCGCTGCGCGCGGCTTTTTCTTGGCGCCTTGGCGTCTTGGCGGTTTGATTCTTACGAAAAGCGGGAGACGATATACCATTGCGAGCCGTTCGAGACGACGGTGAGGGCGTCGTACTGGTCGGGCAAGGGCTGGGCGAAGCCGTCGGGGCCGGTCGAGCCCTGCACCGTTACGGTCACGGCGTTGCTCGACGTGTCGGTCTTTTTGATCGTGACCGTCCGCCCCACCGATTTCGCGGCGTCGGCGGGCGGCAATTGCGCTGTCACCGGGCCGGAGAAGCTGGAGATCAGATAGGTATCGACCGCCATGTCCAGCGGGTAGGTTCCGGTCGTATCGGCGAAGCGGGTGTTGCCCGCCATCCGGTTGGACGACGTCACGAACCACTGCGCGCCGTTCGACAGGATGACCGCGTGGTCGTCTTTCCCGCCCAGCAGGAAGACATGGCCATCCGGCCCGTTCCCGCCCGTTTCCGTAATGGTGACGATATTGGACGTGAAGTCTTTCTTTTTGACCGTCACCTCCACGCCCACCGCGTCGCCCGCATTGGGCAGCTGGATGGTGATCGGGCCGTTGGAGCAATCCACGATATGGACGGAATGCGACAGGTCCAGGACATGCGTTCCCGCCGTGTCGATGAATTCCGTGTCGAACCGCTTCAGCTTCGTCTGAAGGTCGGTCACGGATGTCTTGCGCAGGCGGTTCTTGAACGGGAAGCCCGCGTTGACCGCGTCGTAATTGCCGCCGGAGAGATCGTAGATCGCCGCGCCATCGCTGGTGGAGGTCAGGTTCATGATGATCGTTTCTTCGGACCCCGAGTCCAGTTGCACGTTCGGCACGCCGTTCGTGGATTCGGTCAGAAGGTTGACCAGCAGCGTCTTGTTGCTGCCCGCCCCGATCCGGAAACAGGCCTGCGCCGTCGGGCCGTTCACGTTCGCCTCGCAATCGGTGAAGGCGTTGTTGAACGCGCCGTATTCGACATAGAAGCCGTGGCCGGTCGTGCCCGCACCGTGGGAATAGACGCGCACCTTGTCGAAGCGGTTGGCGTTCGGCGTGTCGCCCGCGCCGGAACGGATCATCCGCACGCCGTCCACGCCGGGCCGGTCGATCAGGACGCGGCTGAAATTGTTCCAGTAACAGGGTTTATTGGAGTCGGTGTAACCGTCGAGCAGGATCCCCGTCTGGGCCTGGTCGATGGTGACGTTGCTGATATTGTTTTGCGTGCATTCATTGTCGCGGCCGAAAAATTTCAGGCCAACCAGCCCGCCCTCGATCCTTAAGTCCCGCACCGTCGCCTGCCTGTTGGGCAGTTCGATCGCGACGAAGCTGTTGCTGTTGCACTTTATTACAGAGCGCTGTCCGAGGCCGGTCAGGGATTGCCGTTCCCCCAGGGTCAGGGTCGCCGTGATCAGGAAGGTGCCTTCCGGCACCAAAATCATGTTATGGGCGGTCAGGGCTTTCTGGAAAGCCAGCGTATCGTTCGTGACCCCGTCCCCCACCGCGCCGAAATCGCGGATGGAGATCATGTCGGCGAATTTCGATGTGCTGGTCCGGGTGGATGCGCCCGTCCCGGTGGCGGTGAAGCCGGGCTGCGCCATGCTGCCCTCCAGCGATACGGCGACGGGATTACCGTCGCTGTCGAAGCCCAGCGCCTTGTTGGCGCGGACGCTTTTCGCCGGAAGAGTCGTTTCGCCGGGCGTTTCGTTGTCGTCATAGCGCAGCATCGACGTCTGGTCGCGCCCCACCTGCTGGACCGCGCCCATCAGGTAATCGAGTTCGGTGTTCAGCGCGCGGGCGGAAAAATCGCCGCCCTCTATGAAATCCGTCAGGCGTTCCAATGGCATCCGGCGCTCCAGCGTCACCGTAAGGCCGGACGCGGGCGCGGACGCGAACGTGACCGTTCCGCCGGACGCCTCCCCCGCTCCTGTCACGGAAAAGCCGCTGTATTGCCGCGCGCCGCCGATGAAGACGGCCAGATCCTCGCTGGCGAAAATCGGGAACGGAAATTCGAACGCGGTGCGCGTCCCGTCCGCGAGAGTGCGAACAAGCGGCGCCACATCCGGCATCTTGATATGCTCGGGCATGGTGGACTCCTGTATATTGGATTGGATATTAGAAAACTGGAGGACTAGAGGACTGGAATCGATTCCAGTCCTCTAGTCCTCCAGTTCTCAAACTTCGATATTAAATAATCGCCGGTTTCTTCGGCGGCAGCAGAAGGATCTTCTGCTCATGGTCGGGTTTGCAAAGAACTTCGATCTCGACCTTCGCCACGCCGCGGCGGCGGATGTTCAGCGCTTCGGCGGCGGCATAGGACAGGTCGATCACGCGGCCATGGGCGTAAGGCCCGCGGTCGTTGATGCGCAGGACGATGCTCTTGCCCGTGCGCTTGTTGATCACGCGCACTTCCGTATTCAGGGGCAGCGTGCGGTGCGCGGCGGTGAGTTCATGCATGTCGTAGCGTTCGCCGCCAGCCGTCTTGCGGCCATGGAAATCCGCGCCATACCACGAAGCCAGGCCGACCTGGATGCGTTGCGCGCCGAATTTATTACAGGCGGGCAGCCGGGCCAGCGTCGGGCTTTCTTCTTCGATCGCTTTAAATTTAACCTTGGCGGCTTTGGCCGGCTTGGACCGCGAGGCGTTCCGGGCCATCTGTTTGGCGATATGATCGGGCACGCCATCCGCGAAAATTTCCAGGTTTTCAACCGGGCGGGCCGCTACGTCGTTGGCCGGAGCCGGGAGGGTCATCAGCGCAGCCGTCAGGCACACCAACCCGAAACGACGCGACCCCTTAGCAATGCAGGTCATTGTTTCCGTTCACGTTTCCTCAGATGCACTACCGTATAGGCAGTTTTCCACAAGGCGTCAAGCGCCCATGGTTTAACGTAACGAATCCAAGCGGTTATGGTTCCATCAGTTGCGAGTCGTGAGTAGAGAGTCGTGAGTAGATGCAAAGTTTACTCACAACTCGCGACTCCCTACTCACGACTCCTCAGCCGCTCCAGCTTCTGGCGTTCCTGAAGCTGCGCCAGCTGCAGGACATTCAGGCTATTGCGGGCCGACAGATCCTGGTCCAGCGCGGCGGCGCGGATGGAATCCAGTTTCTCGCGATCCTGCCGTTCCCGGTCGGATTCATCGAACAGGCCGAGCAAGACAGCCTCCGACGATCCATCCGTGCTGCCAACGCCCTGGCTTCCGAACGCCGCGCGTTGCCTGGCGACGGCGCGCTTCAACGCGGCCCGCCGTTGCATCTCTTCCGCCGAAGCGGTGGCTGCGATCTGCGTTTTCTGCAGATCGGTTTCGGCCTGCGCGGTCGCGGCGGCGGCCTGCTGCTGTTCCCGCAATTGCTTCAGGGCCAGTTCCTGCTGGCGGCGAAGGTCAGCCTTCGCCTCTTTTTGCGGATCCTGCCCCAGCGCGGCAATGTTGTTGGCGATGGAGGAAGCGGAACCGACGACGGAAGCAATCGTCCCAAGGCCGGAAGCGATCGATGCGAGCGCGCCCATGTTTTTTCCTTTCTTTGGTTGTTGTGATCGATCTTGGCAGTCTTTCTACACGCCGCTACAATCTCCGGATGTCCATTATCCGGTTCGTATCAATTGCTCTTTTCATGAGCATTTTCTGCATCCCCGCTTTCGCGCAGGAGCAAGCCTCAGCCATGCCCGGGGAATTTCTGGGCTGGTGGCACGATTACGACGAGGGCATCGACAGCGGCATCGATATCCGGTCCGACGAAATCGTCGAGCAGGTCAAGCATGGCAATAAAAAAGAAGATATATGCAAATACAGATACAAGGTCGTCAAAGCTTTTCCAAAGCAAGGCGAAGCCTATCTTCTGACCGGTTATCTATGTCCGGAATACGGTGGCGAACCCTCGCACTATAGCTATACAAAAATATCCGAGAAACCTATGGCCGGCGTCGCGGAAGAAACAAACAGGAAATACCGCCACATGAGGATTTATCATCTCGATTGCGGCCTGACGAAAAATGACTGGGATCGTTTCGATCCATCAACGATGTGGTCGGATATGATCGGTTCATCCGGCCGATGCGAATATAAGTACACACCCTTCGCTTCGAGTGATGACGTTCCAAATAGTTCGCCCTATTCACGTGAACGTTAACTATCCTGCTTTTTTTTAATTTCCAAAAACAAATTCCGAACAGCATTATTACGGTCTTCGTTAGGAGTTTTCCTGTGAGACTCTTTCGCCGCCTTTTCCCAGTCCTGATTTTGTAAAGCTTCATACAGCCTACCCCAATTTCGTTTATTAAATCGATTAGGGCCCATATTAAACATCATATCGAGCAAGCCTTTTTGGGCTTCAGGGGGAAGGTTTGGCAACATCGGAAATTGCTTTTCAAGCTCCGTCGCGTGGATGAGCAAATTTTTCTCAAACAGCTTATCAATATCCATCTCTTGAAGGCGAATATCCGGCAGCTTGCGCGACCAGGCCAAGCGCGGGAAGAAGGCTTTCATAAGTTTTCATGGCTTATTCATCCGTCAATCGTTCACGTTCAATTCCGTCGTCACCGCCAGCAGGGTGAAGGGCAGCGGGATGGATTGCTCGATGCGCCAGAGCGGCTGGTCCAGCGTCTTGCGCCAGCCGAGGGAGCGGACGCGGATGTCGCCGCTGACCATTGGCGGCGGGGCGTCGAGCAACGGCGCGCCGAAGCGGCGTAGCGGAATGTCGTTCAGGCCGCGCCCGATGTCGAGGCGCAGGGCCGCCGTGTCCTCGATTCGAAATGCCGCCTCGATCAGCCGCACGGCGCGACCGCCCGCCCCGTCCGCGGCGCTGGGCGGCAGCGGTTCGATCAGGTGCGTATAGGGCAGGCCAATCTCGACCGACGACGCCGGTTCGTCCAGCGTGATCGCGCCATCCTCTACCGCCTGGTCGTCGCGGACGATGCCGTCGGCGACGATGGAGACCGTGCGCCCTTCGAGGTGATCGAGGCCAGACCAGGTGGCGGCGGGCGCGACGACGCTGCCCGTCAGCGCCGCGTCGAGGTGAAGGCCGGAATCGAACCGCTCGATCATGACAGCAGCGCCGCGCCGGACCAGCAGATAGACCCCCTCCCCCGCCACGGCGACGGACAGCGCCTGCCCGTCCGTCTCGTGCAGCGTCCATGCCTCCACCTGTTCGGAGCGGAAAATGGTGAGGGTGGCGAAGCGCCCGTCCTCGCGCACCAGGAACAGCAGGCGCTGCCGCTGGTCGAAATCCATATCCACCGGAACGGGGATGATGTGCCGCGAGACCAGCGCGAGATCCGTCGTCTGATAGGCCTGTTCCAGATCCGTATAGAGAAATTCCTGGATCTGTTCCCCGCTTCTGGCCACGAACAGCGTCGCGCCGTCCACGTTCACCGGCGCGATATACCGCCCGACGATGGAGCCGATGCGCGTCTGGCGGCGGATCTGCACCGTCGCGGGCGTCAGCGGGTCGCCCGTCACCATCCATTCCGCGCCGGAAGTGAAGACCTGCAGGTGCCGCCCGGAAAAGATGCCGCGAATGGCGTTCACCTGGTCGGACAGAATCGAGAATTCGATGGCTTCGTCGTCGAGGCCGGTGCCGAGGTCGAAATTGAACAGGTCGCCGGAGCGGGACAGCCACAGCCGGTTCGGCAGGTCGCGGCTGCCGCCGATCACCAGGCGGTCCTGATGGAACGCGACCGAGACGGGCCAGCCGCGCACCTCCGAAAAAGCCTGTTCCTCCCAGTCGATGGTGGCGCTTGTGCCGGTCAGGGTCTGGATGACGGTCGCGGTGACGACGGTGGCGGAGTTGAACGCCGTTACCTCCACCTCCTTCCCTCCGACGCGCAGGCGCGTGCCTTCATGGCCTTCGGCGAAGACGCCCGTCGAGGCGGTCAGCGTGACGCTGCCCGTCGTGGCGGACGGCGTCAGCGTTACTTGAGTCCCCGCGAATTTGTAATACGGCTGATGGACGATATTGGCGTCGGCAAAGAACGTCCAGTCCTCCAGCGCGAACGCGCCGCCCGCGGTGCGGACCAGTTTTTTCGGCGGCAGGTCGGGATGGGTGAGCAGCAGCGTATCCGCGCTTTGCGTCCAGGCGATCTGCGCGATCTGATCATCCGTCCACGGCGCGCCGAGCGTCGTGACAAGCGCATCGTTGGCATAGATAGCCAACTCCCCGTCGGCCAGGACCAGCAGATACGTCTGCTCCGTCGAGAACTCGAATGCAATCAGGCGGCCCGGACCGGATGCGGTATCGACATAGCGCAGTCCTGCGCGCCTGGTCACCCCGCCCGTTGGCTGGATGAACACATTGCGCAGGGTCAGCGCCCCGTTCTCATAGGCGCGCAGGTCGCCGCGCCCCAACAGGCTGCGCGAGACTTCGCCCGCGGTAAAGGTCGTCTTGACCTGACGGATTTTCGGCATGATGAGTTCCTGATGTTGGATGCAAAGGGATATGCGACAGAGGAAACCGGACCTGCTTGCCACGCCTTGCAACCATGGCTATACTCAAAGCATGTCCGGTTTCCTGGTATTCGCTCGGTCTTTACTTATCTGCCTCCTGCTGTCGCGGGCGGCCTTCGCTGCAGAAACCGCTCCTACGATCATTCGCGACCAAGCTGAAGCTCGGCGACTTGTCGGTAAGCATGACTTTTCCGAAGCGATTATGTCATTTGCTTTTAATTCTCAAAACCCCACTCTATTTGGTCAAGCCATTGTCACAATCGATGACACTGGAGTTTTTCGCATTTCAGGCGAACAACGCCGCCACCAGACTGCCTATAGAGATGACAATTGGGCAACCGACGAACGTCTAACGATTCGTGGCATTATCACGCGGATCGAGACAGGCCTATTCAAGTTTTCAGGGCAGATTACTTACGATACCTTTCATGATTATGACGGGCCTGATAAGCATTGTCTTATGAACGGCACTGTCACTTTTAGACATTTTGAAGATGAAAACACACCTCAATTTACACCTTATTGGCAATTACAAGAGTCGACAGAAGTTTGCCAGCCCGACAAACCCGGAGAAGCTTATCTGGTTATTCTTTCGGTCAGCACAAGCAGTTGATACTTTCGTATTTCATTCCACGTTGCCTTTCATACAACCATAGTTATAATATGATCATGTTCAGATTTTTGTCGGCGATTGTTCCGTCTATTTTTTTATTTTTCTCGGTCTCGCAGACACTTGCGTTCGCTGCCGATTTAAAATCTGCTGCGACCGTTATCCACGACCAGGCTGAGGCCCGCCGTCTCGTTGGCGACCATGATTTCTCCGAATACCGGCTATCCAGCCCCTTGATCGGTGCTGACCCTGAGTTTTTTGGCAAAGCGCAGATCACAGTCGAGAAAAACGTCTATAAAGTTAAAGGCGAGCATAGGCGCAGCGTAACCTATGACAAGCCACCTGGATGGATCTCTAAAGGCTATGTGGCGATAGACGGTATTATCACTGAAATCGACACGGCCTCTTTCAAATTTTCAGGGCGTCTGACCTATATCAGCATCCATGACAACTCAGGAACTGACAGTCATTGCATAACGGATGGAATCTTTACGTTCCAACATATCGACAACGAGGATCTGCCTCAGCTATCAACCTTTTGGCAGCTTAAGGAAGGTACAGACGTCTGCAAAGACGATGCTGACACAATGGCATACGCCTTCCTTTTTTCTTATTAACAAAATTTGACTCTATTTTTTTCCATGGAAACGATAATAATCATATCGGCTATCATCTCCCGGAGCGTTCCCGGAATAGCTCATTCTTTGCTTAGTTAATTGATCTAAAAATAATTTACGACGTGCTTCGTCCTTTGAAACTTTCCTTAATGATTCATACGTTTGTGAGCCTAAACCTCCCCAGTTTTTTATCTTCGGAGAGCCAGGCGGTCGTGTATCATTAATAGCATTTTGAATATAAGTTGCCGCTTGTTTCGGACCAACTCGAAACAAAGTATCGGCGACTGCCGTCGCTATTTTCAAATCTGGCAGACTGCCAATCCATTTAGAGCCTGCCATATTGTGCTTTGAAGCCGCTGGCCTTAAATTGTCGTCAAAATTTTCTCCTGACTTAAGTTTTTTGGCGACAAATCGCCTTGATCTGGTTTGACATCGTACCCTTTGGCGGCAAGGCTTTTCAAAGTTTCCTGCGTAATTCCTGCGACAACAGAGGAATCCTTATGCGGCTTCATACCACCCTCCCACGCGTAAATACTCTTAAACGCGGCTTTCATATTATCCGGCAGATCGGTGTCGGCATCGACCAGCGCTGTCCATGACGCCCAGGCGTCGCTTTGCGCCTTGTCTTTAAAAAGATCGGCCTTTTGAGCAGGGACTTTCTGAAAATCTTCAAGGGTCAGAGGGACGACAGGCACCGCCGGTTTGCGTCCCGGCACCGGCGGCATCCATTGCAACGCCGTTTCGGTTTCGCCTCCGGGCTTTAAAATGCCGTCAACTTTCAAGTTATTGGCCAGCTGGAAAGCCCGGATCGCGTTGTCCGTGCTTCGCGTGATATAACCATGAAGCTCTGGTTCTTCCAGATAACCCGCATTGATCAGGGCATTCTTGACACGGATCATATCTGATGGTTCGTTCTTCATATTGTTGCCAACAGCATTTTTTATCAGAGGCATGATTTCATTTCCTTGTTTCGTTTTTCCGCTTAGGATCGGTTATGTTCATCGCCCATCTGCCCGCTGGCACCATCGCCGCGCGCCCGTTTAAGGATGGCAGGGCAAAGGTCGCGCTGCTGGTCGGCAGCGTCTTGCCCGACATCGATCTGGTCTACTTCTGTTTCAGCGCATGCATCATTCCTATGCCACGCATACGCCTCTGTTCTGGGCCGCATTGTCCGTCCTGGCCGTCCTGCTTGCCCGGCTCCTGGAATGGAAGGCGGAAAAGATGGCGGCGGGATTTTTCCTGGGCGTCCTCCTGCATCTTGTCCTTGATACAGTCGCGGGCGGCGTGGAATGGCTATGGCCGTTTTCCACCGCGTCTTATGTGTTGACGGACGTCCCGGCCCGTCATCATCCCTGGGTGCTGAATTTCCTCCTGCACTGGACCTTCGGCCTTGAGGTGGCGATCTGTGTCATTGCCGGTCTTCTTTTCCTCAGAGATCACGGACTTAAGACCGCGCCTCGATCAAACTGAAATCCTCGATTCGGCCCGGCGTGTCCTGCTGGGCGTCGGTCTGGCGGGCGCGGGAAAATTCGGTCTCGGCCAGGCGGAACATCGCCTCGGCGCGGCTGGTGCTTTCCGTGACCGGAATGCAGAACTCGGCGGACAGGCGCGCGATCAGGATCGAGTCGAAATACGGCGGAAACTCCGCCTCGTCCGGGCGAAAAATATAGCTGAGCAGAACGTCTTCAGCGTCGGTATGCAGGGCGTTGCGCGCCAGGCGGTATTCGAGGCCGCGCCCCCTGCCCCCCGTGCCCGCCGACATGGCGCGTAGGAAATCCTCCGGCAGGGCGTAGGCATGTTGATAATCGGCGGCGGGCGGATCGGCGAGGCGCGTCAGCTGCGCCTGCCCCGACGTGAAGCTCCAGCCATAGGCGGACAGCAGCGCATCGCGGACGGGGGCGTAGAGCGCGCCCGCGATCTCGGCTTCCGCCGTGCCGTCATCAAACGACGTGATCGGCGCAGCGCCGAGACGGATCAGCGCGCGGCTGCACAGGGCGATATCGGTCAGGGCCATGATTCTTTATCCTTTGAAAGAAGTTTTGAACCGCCAAGACAGCAAGCAAAGCCGCGCGCAGCGCAGTAAAAATAACCGCAGAGGCGCAGAGAACGCAGAGAGTTGTATCTCTGCGTTCTCTGCGCCTCTGCGGTTAAAAATTCTTTTTACGCCTGCGGCGCAATGATCTTGGCGTCTTGGCAGTTCATTAAAATCGGAAGCAGGAGGCGGTCTGTTGGAACAGAACCGCCCCCTGCCCGTACGGTCGCAATACGGCAAGGGCCTTGGGCGGCCCCGCGGCGTCAGCGGGGAGGGTCGTCGGCTTACGAGTAAACCGCGATGGTGACGGCGCTGCCGGTATTGGCCGTAACGATGTAGAACTTCGTCCCCGGCGAGCCGCCGGTGGCGTAAGTCGCGATGATCATGTCGTTCACGCGCAGCATGTCCGCCGCGTTGTTGAAATACCCCGCGCCGGTAACGGCGGAGTCCGCCGTGGTGTAGTGCCACAGGGTGAAGTTGTTGGCGTAGGCGAGCACGCTTAAGTTCGAGGCGTTGAGGGCCATATCAGTCTCCTGTTGTCAGTTGTCGGTCATCAATAAGTCATCGGTTTGATGACCGATGACTGTTGACTGAGGACTAATTAATCCGGGGTTTCGTCGCACTTGATCTCGACGATGCCGGTGTCGTCGATCAGGGCCGCGCCCTGGCTCATCATGTTGTTGACGAAGTGGGCGGCGCGGTCGCCGTGCCAGGTGATGTCCGTCTGGACGTCAGAACCGGACGCATGGCCGACCGCCGTCTTGTGGTACCAGAAGCAGGAGCGGATATCGCTGCCGTCGATCGGCAGACCGGAATGCGGCATCCACAGCGTGCCCAGCCAGCGCTTGGCCTGCGTCGCGCGGAACGGCAGGTCGTCGGTCCCGACATAGTCGGAATTCGAGAATTCGTCGATCTGCAGCAGTTCGCTCCACTGTTTCCAGCCGACGATGCCATACCGTTCGCCGTCGTCCGGCGCGTCCGCCGCGCCGAGTTTTTCAAAGGCGCTCAGGATCTTGGTCAGGGTCATCCCCGTGTTGCCGTCCGCGATCTCCTGCCCGCCCGTCACGCCGGACAGCGCCGTGATGATCATCTCATCCGTCTTGCGGCCCAGGGCGTAAGCGCCGGCATTGGCGATGACCTGGCGCTCGTCGATGTTCACTTTCAGCTCGTCGAGGCGGTCGATCCAGTCACCCGCGTAATAGTCGTTGAGCGTGCATTCGACGGCGGTATGGGACAGGTTCATCACCGGGACCATGCCGTGCGTGGATTTGGTCGAGGCCGTGCCCTTGCCGACCTTCTGGAAGACGGCGGTGCCGCCATTCACATTATTGATGGTGCGCACGGTATTCCGCAGCTTGGAACCCTGGCGCTGGAATGCCTCATGCACTTCGCGCTCGAACTGCTTGATGAAGGCGTTGTCAATCGAGACTGACATGGTTTTACCTCTTCGGTTGGGGTTTGAGAGGCGCGCGTAGGGTTGTCGCCCGAAAGGCGGCCTTGAGGCGTGCGGTTTAGAGGCTTTGCAAGGGCGGATCAGTCCGTTTTCCAGGAAAGCCGGAAACAAAAAGCCCGCCTGCGTCTTGACGCAATGCGGGCCTTGATGATCAAAATATAGGATTATTTTCCTGTCTTGTCAAGAGAAAAAATCGATTATCTTAATTTCGGGTTAAATATGCCTAAAATTTGATCTTTCTCTTAAAAATTGCGATAATCAAGAGGAAGGCCTTATACGGGGAAACTTCCATTTGCGGTCCGGGAGAACGGCCGCCGGAGTTGTATAATGCTGCAGAACTTCTTTTCATCTTTCCTGAACAGACCCAGCAACGATGGGCAGTCCAGCCGCCGTATCCATGACCGGCGCGAAACCGACCGCTGCGTCTGCACGATGCACGGACGCAACTTTCCTGTCGAGAACTGGAGTTTTGGCGGCGCGCTGATTGACGCCGACGAACGGATGTTCGCCGTGGGCCAGAAGCTGGACATGATCTTCAAGTTCAAGCTGCGCAACACGATTCTGGACGTGAATATCCGCGGCACGGTCGTGCGCAAGAACCAGGGCAAGCTGGGGATCAAGTTCGAGCCGACCTCCCAGACCATCCGCCGCCACTTCCAGCAGGTCGTCGACGACCAGGTGGCCCGGGAATTCGCGAACTCTCAGGTTTAAGTTGACAGTTGTGAGTGGTGAGTTGCGAGTTACGATTGCTCGCAACTCGCAACTGGAAACTCGCAACTTCTAACTGTACATCCTCCTGAATCCCTCCGTGACCTTCGCCACAAAAGCGGGATCCTTCTTCTGCCAGTATCTGGGGTCGCGCATCATGCTTTGCAGGTCCTGCTCGCCCGGCGTTTCTGCGGGACCGGAGCCGGACAGGCCGGGCGCTTCGCCGCCCTTCATCATCTTATGCAAGGCCATGACGCCTTCATAGGAGCTGGCAAGGCTGGCCAGCACGTCGGGCGGAAAGTTCTTTTTGCCGTAAGCCAGCAGCTGGCGCGAGGTTTCGGCCCATTTCTCCGGTCCGCCGAATGCTGCGATCAGGCGCTCGATCTCCCGGTCGGCCTTATAGTCGTCGGCCAGTTGGACGATCATCGGCACCAGCTTCTCGGCGGCGAGATCGTACACCGCCTGCACCTGACCCGGCGTGAAGCCAAGCGCATGAAGGCGCTTGTTCACGTCCGGATCGGTTTCGAACAGGCCATGGCTGATGTCTATCGCATAATCTTCCGGCGTTTCGGGAACGCCGAGCACCTTCAGGGCCCGCGCCTTCCCTTCCGGCGTATCCATGCCGGGCATCATGGTGGAGAGCTTTTTCTCCAGCGCGAGATAGGAATTGAGCAGCGCGTCCACGCGCACCGCGCCTTTTTCGGTATCCCAGAACTTTTCCGGGACGGTTTCGGGCTTGCCCGTTTCTTTTTCCGGTGTCAGATAGTTGTCAGTCATTTCTGTCTCCTTGGTTGATGGAATTTTTTCGAACCGCCAGGACGCCAAGGCGCCAAGATCATTGCGCCGCAGGCGTAAAAAGAATTTTTAACCGCAGAGGCGCAGAGAACGCAGAGAGTTGTATCTCTGCGTTCTCTGCGCCTCTGCGGTTATTTTTACTGCGCTGCGCGCGGCTTTTTTCTTGGCGCCTTGGCGTCCTGGCGGTTTAATTCATGTCACGCCTGCCGGCCCGCCGCGATCAGACGGAGGATCTGGCCGACCAGGGCGCGCTGGCCTTCGGCGTAGCGGATCTGGTCGGCGGTGGCGTCCGGGCCGTAGACGCGCATGAAGGCGGCGGCCTGCAGATGGTTCAGGACGATCCGTCCGTCATCGGTCGCGAACAGGCGGGCGCAGGCGCGCTCCACCGTGCGCTGGTCGAGGCGTTTCAGTTCCGGCAGCATGAAGGGCGGCACGTCCGGCACCGGCACGAACGGTTTAAACAGAAATTTGAGCATGACCGGCCTCCGTATTGATATCATTTAAAATCAGATCGCCCGGAACGCCCATCGCTTTGCCCAGGAAACGCGCGGCCTGCGGCAGATTGATCGCGCTTGCCGCCGCCGGGCCCATCGCCAGGACGGAGGTAATCCAGGACAGCGTGTTCTGCACGTTGCGCTGTCCTTGCGCTCGCGCCAGCGGCGCGCGGTAATCGAGCTGCACATACCGCCCGTCGAGCGCGATATCCGGCACCTCGCCGCGCCGCCGCAACATGGCGAAGGCGCGTTTCACCAACGGCGTCAGCAGTTCGGATTGCAGCCGGCCATAGGTCGCGCCGAGCAGCATCGCCATCTCG